>VGZO01000002.1 GCA_016872555.1 Planctomycetota bacterium | reverse complement strand
GATTTTCGCGCGGCGGCTTTGCTGCGGATCGGGCGCGGCCCTTCGGCCGCGATTTTCGCGCGGCGGCTTTGCTGCGGATCGGGCGCGGCCCTTCGGCCGCGAGTTTCGCGCGGCGGCTTTGCTGCGGATCGGGCGCGGCCCTTCGGCCGCGAGGTTCGCGCGGCGGTTTTGCTGCGGGGCGGGCGCGGCCCTTCGGCCGCGAGTGGCCGGCTTCGTCGCGGCCCTGCGGCCGCGAGTTTCGCGCGGCGGTGGTGCTGTGGGGCGGCGGGCCATCAGGGGCCGGCAGCTTCGCGGATGCGCCGGACGATCGCCGGGTCGGTGGCGATCCCCAGGATCCCGTTGACGATGAACCGGATTCCGATGCACAAGGTCACGGAGGGCGTTGTCCGCCGACAGTTGGGGGCAGCGTGGACGGTCATCCTGCGCTGCATCGGCGATCTTTTCATAGCTGCGCAGAACGCCAGTCGCTATTCACGAAACATGGCTCTTTCGTGAATAGCGAGTCACGGAACCGCGCGATGAGGAGCGCTGGCCATCATTCCCGGCCGTTCGCGGAGCGACCGGACGACCACTGGCGGGGCGGCTGTTCACTCATGGCGTGAATGATATTCATTCGCCACGTGAATAATTATCGAGCCGGTCGGCGGCAGCCGTCAGGCGCTTTGCCGCAACTCGGCGGCGTCGAGCCTGCGTCGCTCGGCCTGCCGGTATGCGTGATGGATTCCGAGGCCGCCCGGAAGGATCGAAAAAAGCATCATCGCGCCGAGCAAGAGCGGCCACATCCAGACATGCCCTGGTTGGCCGAGGACCAGCGCCGTCGCGTGCAGCGCCATTCCCCCGAGTCCACTGGCGATCAGCAGCGCCATCAGGCCGTAGACGAGCGGCTTGCCTCGGCCGCGCGGCACCAGCAAGCCCGCCAGCGTGCCAAACAGGCCGCCGAGGGTTCCGTAGACCGCCCCGGCGGTTCCGAAAATCAGGCCGGTCGACATCTCGGACCACCACTCGTTCATGTGTCCCTCCTGTGTGTGCCTCCCGGCCGCGAACCCTGGCCGCGGACGAGATCGCGGATCGCCCGTGCGCCCGCGGTCGAAAGCTCTCCGCGTTCGACGAGATCCGCCACCAACTCGATCACCGGATCGGGCGTCCGCCCCGCGAGCACTTCCCTGAGGCGGGCGATGGTGCGGTCGAGCCGGGCCCGAATCGTCGGGTAACTCACCTCATAGGTAGCTGCCAGGTCCGTGAGCGATCCCGACGCGAGAACGAGCTGCACGACCAGGTCGAGGTCTTCGCGTTGGAGACTCAGCAGCGGATGATCGGCTGCCTCCTCGATCGACGCCCGCTTGAATGAATCGGAAGCCATGTTGAATAAAAATAAACTTGTTTTCGTTTTGTCAATCACCGTTTTCAATAGTCGTCATTTGATCCGCCGTGCCTCGGAACACGCAAGCAAAAGGGCACGCCGTTGCGTCGGCCGGAAGCGAAGGACACGATAGAGCGCCCGTTATGCAAGACGTTAATCAAAACAATGTCCGACAAACACGACATTCACTCCTCCTCGTCGCGGTCAATGCCGTTGCCAGCCCGCGCTGCGCTCGAGCGACTCGGCCGCGACCTCGCCCTCGCCCGCCGCAAGCGGCGGATTTCGACCGCCGACATGGCAGCACGGTTGTTCGTCAGCCGCGACACGCTGTGGCGGCTCGAGCGGGGCGACCCCGGTGTGGCGGTCGGAACACTGGCGACCGCGGTCTACGTGCTCCAGCTCCGTGATCGACTGGCGGCGCTGGCGGCGCCCGACCGCGACACGCTTGGTCTCGATCTCGACGCCGCGGCCCTGCCGCGCCGCATCGGCCGCCGCCGGCCCGCTGGGAAGCGAGCGACCTGATGGCGGAACGGATCGCCGTGTGGATCGAGTGGGCCGGGGCCACGGTCGAAGTCGGAACGCTGTATCCCGCCGATCGCAGCGCCGCGGTCGCGTTCGAATACGCCCGCGATTGGCTGTCTCGGCCCGATGCGTTCGCAGTCGACCCTCCGCTGCTACCGCTCCGTGCCGGCGTATTTCACACCGCCGGGCTCCCCGGAGCGTTTGCCGACTCCGGGCCGGACCGCTGGGGGCGGATCGTGATCGAGCGCTCCGTGCGACACGGTGTCCTCGAACGGCGGCCTTATCGGGCGATCGACTACCTGCTGGCGATCGAAGACGCCGGACGGATCGGAGCCCTCCGGTTTCGCCGGCCCGGGGCCACGGAGTTTCTCGGCGCGACGCGGGGCGTGATTCCGCCGCTCCTCCGCCTCCGCCAGTTGCTCGCGGCGACCGATGCCGTGCACGGCGACCGGGCTTCGTCTCGGGATCTGGCGTTCTTGCTCGGGGCGGGATCGCCGCTGGGCGGGGCCCGCCCCAAGTGCTTCGTGTCGCTTCCCGATGGAAGAGTGGCGATCGCCAAGTTTCCCAAGCCCGATGACACCCGCGACGTCGCCGTCGGCGAGGTGCTGGCACTCGCGGTCGCTCGCGCGGCCGGAATCCGTACCGTCGACCACCGCTTGGTGACGGTGGATGGTCGGGGCGTGGCGATCATCGAGCGCTTCGACCGGGAGGGCCACGACCGGATCCCGTTCGTTTCGGCTGCGACGCTTCTGGGACTCCTGCCGCTCGCCCACGGACGCCCAGGCATGCATCTCGACACTGTGGAACTGTACGGGCGGCGGGGGCGCGGGCCAGGGGCACGCCCTCGGCGCGGCAGCGTTACCCTCCGAACAGGGTATGGTGTACGATCCCCACTGCTGCCGAGCGACCGGTGGACGACGGCTCGTCGACCGTCGACGGTAGGTAGCGAATCCCGCCCCTGGCTGCACCGAGACCATGAAGATCGCCGAAGCGCTGCTCCTCCGGGCCGACATGAAGAAGAAGCTCGCGTCGCTCCGCGAGCGGATCGCCGCCAACGCGGTGGTCCAAGAGAAGGAGAAGCCCCACGAGGATCCGGCGAAGCTGATCAAGGAGGCGGTCGGCGTCCTCGCCGAGCTCGAGGAGATCGCGTTGCGGATCGATCGGGCCAACCAGGCCACGAAGCTCGCCGACGGCCGGGCGCTCGCCGTGGCCGTGGCGCACCGCGACACGCTCGCCCAGCACCACTCGCTGCTCCAGGCGGCGATCGTCGCGTCGCGGAAGGAGCCCGACCGCTACAGCATGAAGGAGATCAAATGGGTCGCCACGCTCGAGGTCGCCAAGCTGCAGAAGCAATGCGACGACCTCGCGAAGCAACTCCGTGAAACCAATGCCGCCATCCAGGCCACCAACTGGCAGGCGGACATCGACTGAGAAGTCCCGGGCGAGTGCCGACCCCGGCGCCGGGCCGAGGGGTTGAAAACATATCGGGCCGGCTCCATGTGCGCCGTGGGCGGGCGCGAAACGCTTACCCAACACGCCCCGACACCTGACATTTGAGCGGCCTCGGGCTGGTCACCTGTCACATTTCACCACCGGGCACTGACGGGACTTCTCTTTTTTATACGGTAGCGGGCTGTCTCCGGGGGCACCTTTGCGGGTCATGTGACGGGGAGCATGGCGATGGTCGTGCGCGGTGGACTCACGCTCGCCGTGGCGTTGGCCGCGCTGGTGGCCGGGGCCGCGGGCCCGGCCGGCGACGGCGCCGACGAGGTGGGGCTGCGGGGAGAGCTCGCGGCCGCGGTGCAGCCGGTGCTTGCCGAGTCGTGCGTCGGCTGCCACGACGCCGACACCCACGAGTCGGGCGTCCGCCTCGACGACCTCGCCGCCGTGCCCGACGACGGCGCGATCGCGCTGTTTGAGCGGATCGAACGTGAGCTCGTCGCGGGCACGATGCCGCCGGAGGATGCTCCGCAGCCGAGCGCCGAGCAGCGCGCGGCGCTGGTCGCATGGGTGCAGCGCGGCCTCGAGGTGGCGCGGTCGCGGCCGGTCGCCCGGCACGGGGCGACGCGGCGGCTCACCGTCGCCCAGATCCGTCACACGCTCCACGACCTGCTCGGCATCGACGACGACGTCACCGCCGGCCTGCCCCCCGACGCCGTGGCGCGCGACGGGTTCACCAACCAGATCGGCTCACTGCAGGTTTCCGAGCTCCACCTCGAGGCGTTTCTCGCGGCCGCCGAGCGGGCCCTCGACGCGGCGCTCGTCGACCCGCGCGTGCCGCCGCGGATCCAACGCTTCCGGGTGGACTTCGGCACCGGGGTCAATCCCGCGCCGGCGCGAGAGGCGCTCGTCCTCGGCCACATCAGCCAGTTGCTCTCACCGGCCGACGTCCTCGTCACCGAGCCGCCGGTCGCGAAGCCCTTTGCGTTCGAGGCCGTGGCGATGCAGCGGCAGTTCCGGTTCATCGAGGGTTATCAGGGCAACGACACGGTCCGCGGCTGGCGCGAGTTCGACGGCATCCACCATGCGGTGTTCGCCTGCCTGCGCGGCTCCGACGGCGACGACGTGCGCCGGATCGTCGACCCGCGCGGTCGCAATGCCGAGGTCGTCGGCGACGGGCTGCTCCTGCGGCCGTCGATCCCCGGCGCCCGATTCCTCGGCGACGCGAGCAAGTATGGTCCGCTCCCCAATTTCAAGATCGCCCTCCGCGAGCTGCCGAAGCGCGGGCGGTTCCGCGTCACGGTCCGGGCGGCGCGTGTCGACGACGGTCTGCTCGTCGGTGCTCTGCCGACGGCACACGGGCCCGGCGCGGCGGCGGTCGCGGCGACGCCCGGCGACACGGCGGGGCGGTTTACCGCCACGGTGGCCGAGCCGGGGATCCATCTCGTCCATGTCCGACTCGCCGGCGCCGCGCCACGGGCGCTGTTGCCCGACGGCACGCCGCCGCCGGAGGCGAAGGAGGTGGTGCTCGACGTCGGATCGCGCCATTTCGCCGCCCCGTGGTACCAATCGGGGTTCGTCGTCGTCCGCCTTCCCGCGGGACCGGTCGCGCTGGCGGCCACGACCGCCGGGAGCGAGCCGATCGAAGGCCTGGCGCTCGAGCGGCTCGACGAGACAGGGACGTTGGCGAGGCGGTTGATGGCTTTCGAACGCCGCACGCCGTGGCTCGGCGTCCACCTCGGCCTGCGGCGCGACTGCGGCAGCACGCTGGCGCCAGTCGGCGCGCCGCAGGCGGTCGGATCCACGGAGCTGGCTGAATTCCGGTTCGAGGGGGCGATCGCCAACTTCCCCGATCCGGACGTCGAGCCCGGCAACCCCAACTACCTCGCCGGTATCCGCGAGATCGCGGTCCGCAGCGAATACACGGCTGACCGCGACGTGCCGAGGGTGCTGGTGCGAAGCGTGGAGTTCGAGGGGCCGCTCGTCGAGTCGTGGCCGCCGCCGTCGCACCGGATGATCATCGACGTGCCGGGTGCCGACGTCTCCGATCGCGCAGCCCGCGCCCGCGCGATCCTCACGGCGTTCGCGACGCGCGCCTATCGCCGGCCGGTGACGGGCGTCGAAGTCGAGGCGCTCGTGGCGGTGTGGCGCGGAGCGGTCGAGTCCGGAGCCGACGACGAGGCGGCCCTCCACGACGCCCTGCTGGCCGTGCTCGCGGCGCCGCAGTTCTTGTTTCTCGTCGAGACGAGCACGGGCCCCGAGGCCGAGCCGCTCGGCGGCCACGAACTGGCCGCCAAGCTGTCGTATTTCCTCTGGAATTCCCCCCCTGACGACGCGCTCCAGAGCCGCGCCGCCGACGGCACGCTCGCCGCCGCGCTGTCCGGCGAGGTCGAGCGGCTCGTGGCCGACCGGCGCTTCTCGCGCTTCGCCGACGCGTTCGTCGGCGAGTGGCTCGGGCTCGGCCGGTTCGACGTCGTCGAGACCGATCGGACCCGCTTCCCGCGGCTTGGCGCCCATGCCAAGCCGTCGCTCCGTGCCGAGCCGGCGCGGTTCTTCGAGCACCTCGTCCGGACCAACGCGCCCCTCGGGCAGCTCGTCGCCGCCGACGTGGTCGTCGTCAACGAGGTGGTGGCCGACTACTACGGCTGCGGCGAGCGCGTCGAGAGCGGCTTCGAGTTCGTGCCGGTCGCCGTCGGCACCCGTGCCGATCTCGGCGGCCTGCTCACGATGCCGGCAGTCCTGGCGGGGCTGTCGGACGGGCGCGAGCCGAATCCGGTGAAACGCGGCGCCTGGTTCGCGCGGGCGATCGTCGGCCGGCCGCCTCCCGACCCGCCCCCCAACGTGCCGAAGCTCGACGACCTCACGGCGCTGCCGCTGCGCGAGCGGCTCGAGCGCCACCGCTCCGCGAAGGGCTGCACCGGCTGCCACGAGGGGATCGATCCGTGGGGGCTGCCGTTCGAGGCATTCGATGCCGCCGGGCGGCTGCGCAGCGACGCTGTCGACGCCGCGTCGCGGCTGCCCGACGGGACGGTCGTCGCCGATTTCACGGCGTTTCGCGACCATGTCCGGACGGCCCTGCTCGATGACGTGGTCGCCGAACTGCTGCGCCGCCTCGCCACCTACGGCTGCGGTCGCCCCCCGGTGGGAGCCGATGCGAAGATGTATCGCGAGCTCGCCGTCGCCCTCCGCGCCCGCGGGGCGGGTGTCCGCGATGCCCTCCAGGCGGTCGTCGCCAGCGCGCCGTTTCTGACCAAGTGAGGCCGTGATGAGCAACCGTGCCGTGCGCCACGCCGTCGCTGCCCGCCGGGTCGAGCGCCGTGCCGTCCTTCGCGGGATCGCCGGCACGGCGCTGGCCCTGCCGCTGCTGGAGGCGATGGGAGACGAGGTGGCGGCGGCGCCGCCGCGCCGGTTCTGTGCCGTGTACACCGCCAACGGCATGGCGCTGCCGCGGCCCGAGCTGGGGATCGACGAGTGGTTCTGGTTCCCGCGGGTCGGCGACGACGGCCGCCTCCGCCTCGGCACGTCGACCGCAGCGCTCGAGCCGTTCATCGACCGGCTGAGTTTTTTCGGCGGCCTCTCCCATGGCAACGGGCCCAAGGCCGACTCGCACATCTGCTCCGACATGTGGCTCACCGGTGCGCCGTTGCAGGCGCCTGCGCCCGGATCGTTCAACAGCGTGTCGCTCGACCAGACGGTGGCGCTGCACACGAAGCGCTTCTGCCGGCAGCCGTCGCTGGTGCTGTCGATCGATGCCGGCGTCGGGTTCATGTCGCGCACCAGCACCCTGTCGTACGACCAGGAGGGGAAGCCGATCCCCGCCGAGAACGACCCACGGCGCGTGTTCGAGCGGCTGTTTTCCGCAGGCGGGGAGGCCCGCGACCGGCGCCGCGCCGGCCTGCGCCGGAAGATGTCGCTGGTCGACGCGGTCCTCGGCGAGGCGCGGTCGTTTGCCGGCGGGCTCGGCCACACCGACCGGGAGACGATGGACACCTACCTGTCGAGCCTGCGTGAGATGGAGGAGCGGCTCGAGGCGGCGGAACGCTGGCTCGACGTGCCGCTGGTCGCTCCGGACCGGGCGACGCTCGATCTCGACGCCACGACCGACGGCGACCCGGCCCGCTACTACCGGACGATGTTCGACCTCGTCGCGCTGGCGTTCGCGGCCGACATCACCCGGTCGGTGACGTTCATGCTCAGCCGTGAAGACGGGATGGGGATCAGCGACACCTTCCCGCTCAAGCTCGGCCTCGGCGCGACCCACCACAACCTGTCCCATGCCGGCGATCGCGACGGCCTGCTGGCGTTCGCGAAATACGACCGGTTCCTTGCCGAGCAGATGGCATTCTTCCTCGGCCGGCTGGCGGCCCGCGACGAGCACGGGGCCAGCGTCCTCGACCACACGCTGGTCCTGTACGGCAGCGGGTGCAGCACGACCCACTGGCCGCGCGACCTGCCGACGCTCGTCGCCGGCGGCAGTCGCCTCGGCTTGGCGCACGGCCATTGCGTGCGCGATGGCGAGAAGCGGATGACGAACCTGTTCGTGAGCATCCTCCGCGCGCTGGCCATCGAGCAGGAATCGTTCGCCGACAGCACCGGCACGCTCGGCGACCCGGTCTTCGGGTGACGCGGTCCCCACGGGCGCCGGCCCGGCAGTCAGCGGGACCGCGTCGCGCGCGGGTTGGCGAGGAAATAGAGCCGACCGTCCTCGGCGCCGCCGAGGAAGTCGCGGATGCCGTCGCCGTCGAAGTCGACCGTCGTCGGGCTGACGTCGTGCCCCTCGATGTTGGCCGGCGCCAGGGGGCCGACATTCTCGAAGCGCCAGCCCTCGTCGTCGTCGGCCACCTGGCGGAGCCAGTCGGCGTTGCGCGAGTTGACGAGGATGTCGAACCGGCCGTCGCCGTCCCAGTCGGTGATGCAGAGCTTCCGCCGGCCGCTCTTGCCCGCGGTGCCGGTCGCCAGCCGCAGCGGCGTGCCCAGGGCATCGAAAAACGCCCGCCGCGGCGGGAGCACCACGCGATGCCCGGCGCGGATCGCCCGCTCGAACAGCGCGAGGTAGCCCTCGTGGTCGAGCATCACGAGGTCGGGGAGGCCGTCGCCGGTGACGTCGTGGACGACCGGCGTGGTGCGCCACTGCGTGAGCAGCCCGGCGCCCTGCGGCACGCGCCACCCCCAGGCGAGCCGCGGCTGCGGTCCCTCCCAGGCGACCTCGACCGGCGCGGGGCGGTCGAGGCGCGGCGCGCCGCGCATGCCGACGTTGCGCAGCCAGACGACGTCGCCGAGGATGCTGTTGAGGACGATGTCGGGGAGCGCGTCGCCGTCCCAGTCGGCGACGCTGAACGTCGTGTAGCCCCACTTGGCCTCGGCCGGTCCCTGGATGCTGCCGGCAGGGCCGGCCATCACGCGAAACGTTTCGTCGCCGGCCGTCAGCCGCCGTGGCGCGGCGAAGCGCGGCCGGGCGACCGCCGGCCCCGAGAGGTTCTCGAACCACTCGACGTAGCCGGCGGTGTTGCCGGAGAGGACGTCGTCGTCGCCGTCGCCGTCCCAGTCGTGGCCGACGGGAGTGGCCAGCGCGCCGCACTTGAGCCGGTCGGCTTCCTGGCGGAGGTATTCTGGCGCCGTGAAGAGCGGCGCCCCGTCGGCACCATGGCGACCGGAGTGGCGGGCGACCGCGACGCGGCCGTCCTCGTCGCCGATCACGAGGTCGGGGAGGCCGTCGCCGCTGAAATCGACGGCGACCGGCACGATCATCTGCAAATCCATGCGGAGCGGAATGCCGGCCACGGTCGGGAGCGGCACGCCGGGGGCGAAGTCGGGTCGGGTCGGCGTGCCGCGGTTGGCGAAGTAGGTGCAGCCGTCGAGGAACGAGCCGCAGAGGAGATCGAGGTCGCCGTCGCCGTCGAAGTCGGCGAGGTTCGGCGACGGGCAGCCGAAGACGTCGATCGGCGTGCCGCCGGCCGTGAGCTGCTCCGGTTCGCCGTACGTGCCGTCGGGCCGCGCGCGGAGCAGGAACACGAAGCCGTGGAGGGGCCCGTGCGTCCACCTGCCGGTGGCGTCGTAGCCGTCGTCCCAGCCGTAATCGCTCCAGTCCTCGATCCCGATGACGAGGTCGTCGTGACCGTCGGCATCGACGTCGGCGAGGCGCCACTGGTTGTGGCGGACCTTGGGCCCCTTCGGCTGGCCGTAGCGCGGCACGTACCAGTTGGCCGCGACCGGCAGCGGCCTGCGCTCCTCCGTGCCGCGGCGGAGGAAGTCGGGGAACTCGACACCCGGCCCGAGCACGCGCAGGTCACCGCCGACGACACTCGGCATCACGTAATGAACCGTGCGGCCGAGACGCCGGCCGGGCCGAAAGGCGGGCGGCGGAAACGAACCGGCCGGGTTCTCGAACAGCCAGACGCCGTTGGAGGGTTTGTCGGGGCAGGAGACGAGCAGGTCGAGGTCGCCGTCGCCGTCGGCATCGGCCGGCACGGGCCACGCCCAGAGGCCGACGCCGAGATCGACGACGAGCCCCGGGTGTTCGTAGCCGATCGGCGTCAGGTCGGCCGCCGGCGCACGCCCCGCCAACGCCGCGATCAGCGCGACAAGGGCCGCGACGAGCGGCGTTGGGCGTGCGAATGCGATCGCCACCGGGCCTCCCGTCATTCGTAGAGCAGATGGGGAGCGCGGCGGGCCATGAATTCGCGCACGCCGGCGGCGGCCCGGTCGACGGCCTCCTGTGGATCGCCGCCGGCGCGGATCGCTTCGAGCACCCCCTTGTTGCCGAGGAGGCGGCCGTAGCCGTCGACCTTCCAGGTGTCGGGGTGGAGCCGGCGCAGGGCGGCAGCGATCTCGAGTCCGGTCCGGACCGGTTCGAACGCCGCGCGGTCGGTGATCACGACGTTCACGCCGCCGCAGCGCTCCCCCTTGAACGTGCTCGACTCCGGCGTGAACGACACCGGGACGAACGCCACGCCGGGGATCCGCCGCGAAGCCAGCGCCCCGGCGAGCGCCGTTCCGTCGATCCACGGGGCGCCGAGGACCTCGAACGGCGTGTCGGTGCCGCGCCCCACCGAGACGTTGGTCGTCTCGAGCAGCCCGATGCCGGGGTACAGGAATGCCTCGGTGAGGCTGCGCATGTTGGGCGACGGGTTGACCCATTCCAGCCCCGTGGCCTCGAAGGCATCGGCGCGCCGCCAGCCCTCGCAGGGGACGACCACGAGGTCGAGACCGAGCTTCAGCTCGTCGTTGAACAGCCGCGCCAGCTCGCCGACGGTCATGCCGTGGCGCAGCGGGAGGGTGTGCCAGCCGACGAACGACTCGCTGCCGGCGTCGAGGACCGGCCCGGCGACGTCGACGCCACCGATCGGATTGGGGCGGTCGAGGACGACGAACCGCTTCCCCTCTGCCGCGGCGGCCTTCATCGCCTCCCCCATCGTCGAGACGTAGGTGTAGAACCGGCAGCCGATGTCCTGGATGTCGTAGACGAGCGTGTCGAGGTCGGCGAGCATCTCCGGCGTCGGGCGGCGCGTCTTGCCATACAGGCTGCGGACCGGGAGGCCGGTCGCCGGATCGCGGGCATCGGGCACGTCCGATTGGTCGAGCGCACCGGCGAACCCGTGCTCGGGGCTGAACAAGGCGACGAGGTCCATGCCGGGGGCGTTTTTCAGGACCTCGGGAGTGGTGCGGCCGGCGCGCGACCGGCCGGTGTGGTTGGTGATCAGGCCGACCTTCCGCCCGGCGAGCTGGCGGAAGCCGTCGCGCTCGAGGACGTCGAGGCCCGTGAGCACCTGCCGCGGGGGCTCGGCCACCGGGGCCGGGGCACGGATCGCCGCCACCGCCAGTGATCCGATCCGGGAGGCGAGCGGATTGACCGTGCCCTTGCCGTCGGGGTGGAGGCGGCTGGAGAGGAAGATCACGAACAGGTCGAGGCGTGGGTCGATCCACAGGCTCGTCCCGGTGAACCCGCCGTGGCCGAAGGCGGCGTCGGTATAGAGATCGCTGCGGTTGGAGGAGAAGCCGCTGCGCTTGTCCCAGCCGAGGCCGCGGAAGGCGCCCCCCGGCACGCGCCAGGAGCGCGTCATCTCGGCGAGCGCCTGCGGCGAGAGGATCGCGTCGGCGGCGGGGCGATCGGCGCGGAGGCCGGCGAGCAGGGCACTCGAGTAGCGGGCGAGGTCGGGGGCGGTGCCGAACAGGCCGGCGTGGCCGGCGGCGCCGCCGAGCTTCCAGGCGCGCGGGTCATGGACCTCGCCGCGGAGCATCGCCCCGTCGCGCGGCTCGGTGGGGGCGATCCGCGCGCGGAGGTCGGCCGCCGGCAGGTAGCCGGTGTCGGCCATCCCCAGCGGGCGGCAGATCCGCTCACGGACCTGGTCGGCGAGCGGGCGCCCCGAGAGCGTGGCGACGAGCTGGCCGAGGAGGATGAAGTTGACGTCGGAGTAGATGAAGCGCTCGCCGGGGGGGGCGAGCGGCTCGAGCTCCATGATCTTCTCCAGCGCCTTCTCCGGTCCGTCGGCGTAGTCGGCCAGCGCGTTGTCGGCGATCAGGCCGCTGGAGTGGACGAGCAGGTCGCGGACGGTGATCTTCTCCTTGCCCTTGGCGGCGAACGCCGGGAAGTGGCTGGCGACGGTGTCGGAAAGGCGCAGTTTCCCCTCGTCGACCAGCTGCATGATCGCCGTCGCGGTCGCCACCGGCTTGGTGAGCGAGGCGAGGTCGAAGATCGTGTCGACCGTCATCGGCTCGGCGGCGGGCGCCGCCTGCCGCTCGCCGATCGCCTCGAGCCAGGCGATCCGGCCGCCCCGGCCGATGCATACGACGCAGCCGGGGAGATTGCCCGCCGTGATCTCGGCCTCGACGAGCGGGCGGATCGCCCGCAGCCGCTCGGCGTCCAGCCCGACGGCCTCCGGGGCGGCCACGGCCGGTGTCTGTGCCGCCGCCATGCCCGCCAGCGCCGTCGCTGCCAGCCCGCCCATCACCACGAGAGCTCGTGCGATCATCCGTCCGTCCTCCGGGGAAACACCGCCGCCGCCGCCATGCCGGCCACGATCGTCGCCGTCGCGCCGACCAGCGCGTACCACGGCCAGGCAATCTTGATTCCCTGCAGGGGCAGCACGAATTGCACGGTCAGCAGGGCCGCGAGGCCGACGGCCGCCCCGACGAGCGCGGCCGCCTCGCCGACGCGCCGCGTCGCCACGCCGAGGGTGAACACGCCGAGGAGCAGCCCCGCCGAGTAGCCGGCGATCGTCAGCGCCCGGCTGACGACCGTGGCGTCGACGCGCGCCGCGGCGATGCCGACGGCGATCTGCACCACGCCGAACGCCACGGTCAGCCAGCGCGTCAGCGCCAGCGCCCTAGCGGCCGACAGCGGCGCCGTGCGCCCGGCCACCGCGCGGAGCGGCAGCCAGAGGTCGTGGATCATCGACGACGCCGAGGCGTTGAGCGAGCTGGCGATCGTCGACATCGCCGCGGCAAGAATCGCCGCCAGGAGCACGCCGATGAGGCCGGTGTCGGCCGGGAAGTGACGGATGATGAACGTCGCGAACACCTCGTCGGGGCGGGCCGGGGCGGCCTCGCCGCCGAGGTGGTGGAACGCTGCGAGGAGCACGCCGATACCGAGGAACAGCGCGAACTGGAGGAACACGACCACGCCGCTGGTCACCAGCGCCCGGGCGGCGTCGCGCTGGCCGCGGGCGCTCAGGTAGCGCTGGACCATCATATGGTCGGTGCCGTGGGTGCCGAGGCTGAGGACGGCACCGCCGACGAGCCCGGCCCAGAACGTGTAGGGGTTCGCCGGATCGAGCGAGAAGTCGAACACGCGCAGCTTGTCGCCGGCGGCGGCGAACTCCCGTGCCGCCGGCCAGCCACCCGGGATCCGCGCCACGATCACGAACACCGCCACGATCCCGCCGAACAGGTAGATCACCAGCTGCAGGCAGTCGTTCCAGACCACGCTCCGCAGACCGCCGAGCACGGTGTAGAGGATCGTCACCGCGCCGGTCACGACCACGCTCCAGGCCAGCGGCATCCCGCTGAGCTTGTGGAACACCAGCGCCGCGAGGAACAGCCGCAGCCCGTCGCCGAGCGTCCGGGCGACGAGGAACAACTGCGCCGCGGCGCGCTGGACGGCCGGGCCGAAGCGGTCGCGGAGCACCTCGTGGGCGGTGTTGAGCTCGCCGCGAAAATAGAGCGGAAGGAGGAAGCGGACGATCGCCAGCCGCCCCAGCATGTAGCCCAGGGGGAGCTGGAGAAAGCGCATCCCGGCAGCCCCGAAGCTCTCGCCGGGCACGCTCAGCACCGTGGCGGCGCTGGTCTCGGTGGCGACGATCGATCCGAGGATCACCCACCACGGCAGGTCGCGGTCGCCGAGCAGGTAGGCGTCGAGCGTCTTGGTCTTGCCGCCGGCGACCAGGCCGATGCCGATCGCCGACGCCAGGAAGGCGACGAGCACGGCGATGTCGACCGGGCCGAGCATGGGGTCCTCGCGTCGGGTCCACCACGGGCCGACGCTCGGCCGCCCTGGCCGCGAGCGCCGGCGGGCTCCGCGGCGACGGTGAGCGGGGAGTATAGTGTCGCCCATGCGTCCGCTCGCCACCGAGGCGGTCAATCCCGCCTCCGCCGCCATCGACTCGCTCGACGCCTGGGGGATCGTCGGCGTGATGGTCGCCGAAGACGCGCGCGTCGCCCCGGCCGTGGCGCGCGAGGCGGAGGCGATCGCCCGGGCGATCGACGCGATCGCCGCCCGGCTCCGCGCGGGGGGCAGGCTCGTGTACCAGGGTGCCGGCACGTCGGGGCGACTGGGCGTGCTCGATGCCAGCGAGTGTCCGCCGACGTTCAGCACGCCCCCGGAGATGGTCGTCGGTCTGATCGCCGGCGGGCCGACGGCGCTGACGCGCGCGATCGAGGGGGCGGAGGACCGGCCGGAGCTGGCCGTCGCCGATCTCGACGGGATCGGCTTCGGTCCCGGCGACGTGCTCGTCGGGATCGCCACCAGCGGGCGGACGCCGTACGTGCTCGGCGGGATCGAACACGCCCGGCGGCGCGGGGCGTTCACGATCGGCGTCGCCTGCTCGCCCGATTCGGCGCTCGCCGCCGCCGCGGACCTGGCGATCGTGCCGCTGGTCGGCCCCGAGGTGATCGCCGGATCGACACGGCTCAAGGCGGGGACGGCGACGAAGCTCGTCCTCAACATGCTGTCGACCGGCGCGATGATCCTCCTCGGCAAGACCTACGGCAACCTGATGGTCGACCTCCGCGCCACCAACTCCAAGCTCCTCGACCGTAGCCGGCGGATCGCCGCCCGGCTCACCGGGGTCGACGACGCGGCCGCCACCGAGCTCCTCGTGCGGCACGACGGCGAATTGAAGACGGCGATCGTCGCCGCGCGGCGCGGTGTGTCGACCATGGAGGCGCGGCGCCTCCTCGCCGCAGCCGGCGGCCAACTCCGCGGCGCGATCGGCACCGATCCGGTGCCGCGGCCCACCGCCGCGAGCCCCGATCTCGTGATCGGCGTCGACGGCGGCGGCAGCGGCTGCCGCGCGGTCGTCGGCCGCGTCGCTGCCGGCGAGCTCACGGTCCTCGGGCGCGGGAGCGGCGGCCCGGCCAACCCGCGGGCGATCGGCGGACCGGCGGCGGCCGCGAACATCCGCGCCGCCGTGGTGCAGGCATTCGCCGCGGCGGGGGTGCCGGCGGCCCCCGCGGCGCGCGCCTGCCTCGGCCTCGCGGGGGCGGGGCGCACCGACGATGCGGCCGCGGTCGCCGCGGCGCTGGCCGACGTGGCGACGGTGGTCACGGTCGTGACCGACGCCGATCTGCTCCTCGGCGACGCGGCGCCGGGCGCGGTGGTGGCGCTGATCGCCGGCACCGGCTCGATCGCCGTCGCCCGGGCCGCCGACGGCACGCTCGACCGAGCCGGCGGATGGGGCGCGGTGTTCGGCGACGAGGGGAGCGGCTGGTGGGTCGGGAGGGAAGCGCTGGCGGCCGTCACGGCGGCGGCCGATGGGCGCGGTCGAAACACGGCGCTCACCGCGCGGCTGCTGTCGCGCTATGGCGTCGATCGCCCCGGGCTCCTCGCCGCGGCGCTCTCGGGACCGGCCTTGCCGCGCGATCGGGTGGCGGCGGCGGCGATCGACGTCGTCGCCGCCGCGGCCGCCGGCGACGGCGTCGCAGTGCGGATCCTCGAGGCCGCCGCCACCGAGCTGGCGGCGCTCGTCCTCGCCGTCGAGCGCCGCCGGCCGGTGGCGGCAGCGCCATGGTGCCTCCGTCTGGCAGGCGGGCTCCTCGTCCATGCGCCGAGCCTCGCCGACGCGGTGACGGCGCGGCTGCGGCAGGAGGGGCGGCCGCCGGCGCGGGTCGAGGTGGTCGCCGACGCGGCCCTCGAGGCGGCGCGGATGGCACGGCGGGCCATGGCGCCTCGGCGCGACGGGTGAGTCACGGCCGCGCGGAGGCGCCCATGCTCTTCGGCATCGACCGGTTGCTCGCCGAGCGGCCGCTCCGCGAGCGCCTCCGCGGCAAGGCTGTCGGCGTCGTCGCCCACCCGGCGAGTGTCACGGCCGACGGGACGCACACGCTCGACGCCCTGGTCGCCGCGGGGATCGACGTCGTGGCGGCGTTCGGACCGCAGCACGGCCTGCGCGGCGAGAAACAGGACAACATGCGCGAATCGGACGACTTCCGTGACCCGCGCCTCGGGATCCCGGTCCACAGCCTGTACGGCACGGTGCGGCGGCCGACCGCCGCGCAGGTGGCCGAGTGCGACGTCCTCCTCGTCGATCTCCAGGACGTCGGCTGCCGCGTCTACACGTTTCTGACGACGCTCCGCTCCGTGCTCGAGGAGGCGGCAGCCGCGCGGCGCGCCGTGTGGGTGCTCGATCGGCCGAATCCGGCGGGACGGGCCGTGGAGGGATTCGTGCTCGAGCCCGGGCAGGAGAGCTTCGTCGGAGCGGGGCCGCTACCGATGCGCCACGGGCTCACGCTCGGGGAGGCGGCCGGTTGGTTCGTGGCGCGGCTGCGGCTCGGCGTGGAGTGGGAGGTCGTCCGCCTCGAGGGGTGGCGGCCGGAGGACGGCCCTGGCTTCGGGTGGCCCCTGGGAACGCGCTCGTGGGTCAATCCGAGCCCCAACGCCGCCAGCCCGTGGATGCCGCGCTGCTATCCCGGGACCGTGCTCCTCGAGGGCACGCACCTCTCCGAGGGGCGCGGGACGACCAGGCCGCTCGAACTGTTCGGCCACCCGGCGCTCGACGGCCACGAGTGGGCCGCGGAGATCGCCCGCCTCGCGCCGGAGTGGCTCGGCGGCTGCCGGCTGCGCCCCTGCTGGTTCGAGCCGACGTTCCACAAGCACGCCGGCCGCCTCTGCGGCGGCCTGCAGATCCACGTCGACGACGGCGCCTACGATCCGGCGCGGTGCCGACCGTGGCGGATCGTCGCCGCGGCGCTCAAGGCCTTCCGCCGGCTCCGCCCCGACGAGCCGCTGTGGCGGGATTCCGCCTACGAATACGAGTTCGAGCGGCTCGCGATCGACGTCATCGACGGTGGGCCACGGCTCCGCCGGTGGGTCGACGACCCGTCCGCCACGGCCGCCGATCTCGATCGCCTCGCGCGCCCCGAGGAGGACGCGTGGGCCGACGAGCAGGCGTGTCGGCTTCTCTACGCCGACGGCCCGGCGGCCCCGGGGCGCGGCTGAGCGGCTTCGCCCCGGGCCACGCGGTCGGCAACGGCGAGATCGGCGGTGACGTTGCAGGCCGTGGCGGCGATGTCGGGGACGAAGTCGACCGCCAGCAGGAGGCCGAGCGGTTCGACGGGAAGGCCGAGCGACTGGACCAGCGGCAGCGACGTGGAGAGGAGGCTCGCCTGCCCCGGCAGGCTCACCGCCCCGAGGCTGATCACGACCGCCAACGGGATCGCGACGGCCAGCGCCGTCGGCTCGAGGACCTTGCCTTCGGCCCAGGCGATGAAACTCGCCATCGTCAGGTACTGCGCCGGGCTCGTGATCCGGAACAGCGACACCGCCAGCGGGAGGACGATCCCGCTCACCGTCGGCGGGCAGGCTAGCCCGCTCGCCGCGCAGTCGAGCATCGTGGGGAGCGTCGCCAGCGAGCTCTGCGTGCCGGCGGCGACGGCCTGGGCGGGGAGGATCGCGGCGGCGAACCGGGCGAGCCCCGCTCCCCCGCCGGCGGCGACGACGTACACGAGCAGGGCGATCGCCGCGTAGACCGCCAGTAAGACCCCGACGTACAGCCCGAGGGCCCCGAGGGCGGCGCCGCCGGCGCCGGCCGTGACCGGGAGCACCAGTGCCGCGGCGCCGAGCGGCGCCAGGACCAACAGCCAGCGGACGATCACGAGCATCGCCTCGGCGACACCGCGGGCGACGGCGAGGATCGGCTCGCGCCGCTCGGCTTGCAGTCGCGTGAGTGCAGCGGCGAAGCAGAGCATGAACACCACCACCGGCACGACGCTGCCGCCGGCCAGCGCCGCGAACAGGTTGCGCGGCACGAGCGCCGCCACGCCGTCGGGCGCCGGACCGGCCGTCTCGAGCGCCGGGGACTGGGAGCGGAGCGTGGCGACCAGCCGCGCGTCGGGCGCCACCAGGCCGAACAGCAGCGGAGCGAGCACCGCCCCGACGATCGCTCCGGCCAGCGCCAGCACGACCATCAACGCCAGTGCCCGCCGCGCGATCCGGCCGCTGGCGACGGCGCTGGCCTCGTTGACACCGACGACGAGCATCGCGCTGACCAGGGGCAGGACCGTCATCTGCAGGCCCGACAGCCAAGCCCGACCGATCGGCAGCGCCCCGGCGACGACGGTGTCGGACCATCCCGCCGGCAGCCGTCCGAGGAGGAGCCCCGCGAGCCCGCCGGCGAGCAGCCCGAGAAAGACGCCGGCCGCGGCTCTCATCGGGCAGCCCCCGGCGCCCGCGGCACGGGAAGGCCCCATCCCGCGAGCCGCTGCGCTTCGGCCTGCGGGAGCAGCGCGAACAGCGGTCGGGCGTCGGCGCGGAGCCAGGCGAGAAGTGTGCGGAGGTCGCGCTCGGCGAATCCGGTGCAGCCCGAGGTCGGCACACCCGGGCCGGCGACGACGTGGCCGAAGATGCAGCTCCCCATCCCGGCCGTGCCCCGGGGATTGTGGCCGATCATGAAGCCGATCGCGTATTGCCCGTCGGCCGTCGGCGCGAGGTCGCGGCGCATCTGCTCGGTGCTGCCGACGACGGCAGCGTCACCGACGTCGCGGCGGTTGACCGTGCGGTTGTAGAGCGGCGATGCGGGCACGTCGATGCACCAGTCGTCGCCGTCGAGCGGGCGGTACGCGAGCCCGGTGTCGAGCGCCGGTGCCGCGCCGAACGCCGCACCGATCGCGAACACTCCCGCCGGCGAGCGGCCGTCCCCCTCGCGCTTCGCCGGACCCTCGAGGCCTTCGTGGTGGAGCCCCAGGCCCCAACCGCATCCCGCGCGGCCGACGGTCACGGATCCCGACCCGGCCTCCGTCCAGGCGCTCCCGGGCTGTCGGCCGAGCCAGGTGGCGACGCCGTTGGTCGCCTCCCACGAACGAGTCACCACGACCACCACCTGCCGCACCGACTCGTCGGCGACCGCAGCGCGCGCCTGCGCCGTCAGCCACCAGGTGGCGTTGACGGCGAGCAGCGCACGGCGGGAAACGGAACGTCGCGGCGGCATCGGGATCACGACTCGCGCTCGAGGAAAGTGGGGAAGAGCTTACCGCGACCGGGTCGGGGGCATTTCTCGGCGCCATCCGGGAGAACCGGCTGCCGCCCGATTGACGCCCCGGCCGGCCCGGTGATACTCCCGGGACAGTCGCGGTCGGACGGACCGGCCGCGAGCTCGAGCGGCTGAAGGAGCGTGGCATGGCCGGGCAAGGACCTGCCGACCGACCCCGGAGGCGGATGGTGCTGCTCACCGAGGGCCACTGCGCCGATCCGGTGATCGCCAAGACGGCCTCCTGCCTCCTCCGCTACTGCCCCGACGAGGTCGATGCGATCCTCGACGCCACGGCGGCGGGGCGCACCGCCGCGGTCGTGCTCGGCGTCGGCGGGGCGATCCCGGTGATCGGCCGGCTCGCCGACGCACCCCACGCGACGCATCTGGTGATCGGCATTGCCCCCCCCGGCGGCCGCGTTCCCGACGCCTGGCGGCCGGTCCTGCTCGAGGCGCTCGGCCGCGGGATGACGGTCGTCTCCGGCCTCCACGACTTCCTCGGCGATGATCCCACCTTGGCCGCCGCCGCGGCGCGGCATGGCGCCCGGATCGTCGACGTCCGCCGCAACGACGAGCGCGACGTCGCCTCGCGCCTCGGGATCCGCGAGGAGTGCACGCGGATCCTCACGATCGGGACCGACTGCTCGATCGGCAAGATGGTCGCGGCGGTCGAGCTTGCGCGCGGCCTCGGCCGCCGCGGGGTCGACGCCAAGTTCGTCGCCACCGGCCAGACGGGGATCATGGTCGAGGGGGACGGCTGCCCGATCGACCGCGTGATCGCCGACTTCGTCAACGGCGCCGTCGAGAAGCTCGTCCTCGCCAACCAGCACCACGACGTGCTCGTCGTCGAGGGGCAGGCGACGATCACCCACCCGCGCTATTCGGGCGTGTCGCTCGGCCTGCTCCACGGGGCGATGCCGCACGGGATGATCCTCGTCCACGAGCCGGGGCGGGTTCACCACGGCGGGCTGCCGCACGTGGCGCTGCCGTCGCTGGAACGCGTGATCGCCGCCTACGAGACGATGGCGGAGTTCTCCGGCGGCGGAAAGGTGATCGCCGTCGCCCTCAACACGCGCTCGCTCGACGCTGCCGCGGCCGCCGCGGAGCGCCGATCCATCGCCGATCGGCTCGGCCTGCCGACGGCCGATCCGGTCCGCGACGGCAGCGACGACCTCGTCGCCGCGGTCGAACGGCTCCGTCGAGAGCGTGGGGCTGCGCCCCGGGGAGGATCGGCATGACCACCGGGATCACGCTCGCCCACTCGCGCTTCGAGCTGCCGCTGCGGCACGTGTTCACGATCGCGCGCGGCAGCGTCGCCGTCCAGGAGACGTTCGTCGTCCAGCTCGGCGAAGGGGGCGAGCGCGGGTACGGCGAGGCGACCACCAACCCGTTCTACGGGCAATCGATCGGGCGGATGGCGGCCGCGGCCGAGCGTGTCCGGCCGATCCTCGCGGGGGCGACGACGGACGATCTCGACGCGACGCTCGCCCGTGTCGCCGCGGCGCTGCCCGACGAGCCGTTCGCACGCTGCGCCCTCGACATGGCGCTCCACGACCTCGCCGCGAGGCGCGCGGGGCAGGGCCTGGCGGCGTGGTGGGGCCTCGACCGGTCGCGCGGGCCGGTCTCCAACTTCACCATCGGCATCGACACGATCGCCGTGATGTGTGAAAAGCTCGCCGCCGCCGCCGACTGGCCGATCTACAAGATCAAGCTCGGCACCGCCGACGACCTGGCGATCGTCCGCGAATTGCGCCGTCACACCGACCGGCCGTTCCGCGTCGACGCCAACTGCGGCTGGTCGGCCGAGCAGGCGATCGCCCTCTCGCGCCCGCTCGCCGACCTCGGGGTCGAGTTCATCGAGCAGCCGCTGCCACCGGGCGATCCTGTCATGGCGGAGGTCTTCCGGCGCTCGGCCCTGCCCGTGTTCGCCGACGAGAGCTGCGCCGCGGAAGGCGACGTCGACGGCTGCGCGGGGCGGTTTCACGGGATCAACATCAAGCTGGTGAAGTGCGGCGGGCTGGCGCCGGCGCGGCGGATGATCGCCCGGGCGCGCGATCTGGGCCTGGCGGTGATGGTCGGCTGCATGACGGAGTCGACCGTCGGCATCTCGGCACTGGCGCAGCTCGTCCCGCTCCTCGATCACGTCGACATGGATGGCGCGGCCTTGCTCGCCGCCGACATCGCCAGCGGCGTGCGCGTGGTCGCGGGGCGGGCGACGTTTCCCGACCGCACCGGGACCGGTGTGGAATTGCTCGGCGGCGCGCTGTCGACGACGAGCCGGGCGGACGGAACCTGAGGGAGGGGGCGATGACGCGCCGACATGGTTCGCCGTGGATCCCGCGGCCGTGGTGGGCGGGCCCCGTCGTCGCCGCCGTGGCCCTCGTGACGTGGGGCACGTCCTTCGGCGCCGAGTCGGCCGACACCCTCGAAGACGCACTCTTGCCGCTGATCACCGCCCACGAGGGGCGGGTGGCGATCGCCGTCGAGCACCTCGGCACCGGCGAGCGCTACGCGCTCCGCGCCGACGAGCCGATGCCGACGGCGAGCCTGGTCAAGCTGCCGGTGATGCTCGCCGCGTACCGCGCCGTCCGCGACGGGAAGGTAGCGCTCGGCGAGCGGATCACGCTGGCGGCGGCCGATCGCGTGCCCGGGTCGCGCGTCGTCGACCTCCTTTCGGACGGCGCCGAGCTGGCGCTGGTCGATTGGATCCGGATGATGATCGCCGCCAGCGACAACACCGCCACCAACCTCGTCGTCGAGCGGATCGGCCGCCCGGCGACGACGGCGCTGATGGCCGAGCTCGGGCTCGGCGAGGTCCGGCTCAATTCGCTCGTCTACCGGCGCGACACCTCGCTCGACCCCGAGCGCAGCCGGGCGTACGGGCTGGGGAGCGGGACGGCGGCGGAATTCGTCCGGCTCCTGGCGATGCTCGAGCGCCGCGAGCTCGAGGCCCGGGGGATCGTGCCGGTCGGTGCCACGCCGGTGATCATCGGCCATCTGCTCGCCTGCGACGACGCGCGGATGGTGCCACGCGAGCTCCCGCGCGGCTGGCGCTGCGCCCACAAGACCGGCGGTGTGTCAGGGTCGCGCACCGACGCCGGCCTGCTGCTCGGGCCCGCCGGGCCGGTCGCCTACTGCCTGCTGACGACCGACAACAAGGACCGGCGCATCGACGGTGGCGCGGCGGAGGATCTCGCCGCCGCCTGCGGCAGGGAGATCGCCGCGTATTTCTCGGCGCGGCATGCCGAGGACCGCCCTGCCGCGCCGCAGGAGCTCGGCGAAGGGGCCACCGGCGTGCTCGTCGAGGAGCTGCAGCGTTCGCTCAACGCCCGCCTTCCGGCGGCCGAGCGGCTCGGCGTCGACGGCGACTTCGGGCCGGCCACGGCAGCCGGCGTGAGGCGATTTCAGGCGCTCGCCGAGCTGCCCGTCACCGGGCGCGTCGACTCGGCGACGTGGCGCGCGCTGGGACCGCTTCTGACCGCTGAGCCACCCCTGCCGGCGCCCGCAGAGGTCAACGGCCAGACGCTCCCTGTCGCGGAGGCCGACCGCCCCGGTGCGCCACCGCAGACGACGGCGCCGGCGTGGGTGATCGTCGACGCCGCCGACGGCCGGATCGTCGCCGGCAAGGAGCCCGATGCCAGACGGTCGCCCGCGAGCATCACCAAGGTGATGACCGCACTGGTGGTGTTGCGGATGGCCGAGGAGCGTCCCGGACTGCTCGACGAGACGATCACGGTCTCGACCCGCGCGGGTCAGGAAACCGGCTCGAGCGCGGCGCTGCGGCCGGGCGACCGGCTGGGCGTGGGGGAGATGCTCTACGGCTTGATGCTGCCGTCGGGCAACGACGCCTCGGTGGCGCTCGGCGAGCACGTCGGTGCCCATCTCCCCGACCCGGGTGCCGGCGCCGGGAAGGCGACCGATCCCCTCGACCGGTTCGTCGCGCGGATGAACGCGACCGCCGCCGAGCTCGGCCTCTCGGCCACGGGCTACCGCAACACGCACGGCAAGACCGAATCTGGCCACGAGACGACGGCCGTGGAGATCGCGAAGCTCGTGCGCGTCGCGATGGGGCTCGAACGCTTCCGCACGATCGTCGCCACCCGGCAGCGCGGCGCGACGATCGAGTCGGTCGACGGCTACCGGCGCGACGTCGTCTGGACCAACACCAACCGCCTCCTCCCGATCGCCGGCTACGCCGGGGTCAAGACCGGCACCACGACCGCGGCCGGCTGCTGCCTCGCCGCCTGGGGGAAGCGCGACGGCCGCGAACTGGTGGTCGTCGTCCTCGGATCGACTTCGTCTGACGCCCGCTACGTCGACGCGCGCAACCTGTTCGCCCACGGATGGGCGGTGACCGGCGCTGCCGAGTGACACCCGCCCCTGGTCACCGCGCGGGGGATGGCGGCAGGTAGCGCTGCACGACGGTGACGGCCTCGACCACGCTCCGGCCGTCGTCACGCAGCAGTGGTTCGAGCGGCGAGATGACGACCGAATTGGTCGGCAGCCGCCGCGGGCGGCCGTCGGGGCCGCGCACCGTGGCGGCGTGGGAGTCGTGGATGATCCAGGGGCCGCCTCCGTCGTGGCCGATGACCATCATCACGTGTCCGGGGACGTGGACGAGATCACCCGGCTCGAGCGCTCCCAGCAGCTTTAGCCGCGCCTCCCGGTCGGCGTGGGGCGCGACCGCCGTCCGGCCGAACGACGCCGTGCAGGCGGCCTGGTCGCGGCTGTTGCGCGGGATGACGAGCCCGAGGCTGCGGTAACACTCGCCGACGAATCCGCTGCAGTCGCGGCCCCCGCCACGGTGGCCCCAGCAGTAGCGCTCGCCGAGGAACTTGAACGCCTGGCGGAGGAGATTGGCCCGACTCGCCGGGAGCGGCCCGGGATGGGAGTCGGCGCCGCGGGGCAGCAGCGCGGGGGGGAGCACGAGCTTGCCGTCGGCGCCGCGCGACGGGAATCGGACGACGGTCGCCGCGAGCGTCCCCTGGCCGGCGAGGGGCTGGCCGAGCGGCCAGTCGGTCACCTCGGGAAGCGACACCCCCATGTCGACGACGATCTCCTCGGCCGCGCCGGCCGGTGGGGCCACGACCACCCGCGCGGTGGGGCCGGTGACGACGCGCCTCGGCTGGCTCCCCGCGAAGCCGAGCACCGTCGTGCGCTCTCCCTCTGCAAGTGCCGCGCCGGCGACCCAGGCGGCGTAGTGCGGGGCGACGACGAAGGCATAGCGGCCGTCGGCGCTGGTGTGGAGGATCGCCACCGGCGTGCCGGGAAACAGCGCCGATTCCTGGAACCGGTCGATGTCGGTGTCGGTGGGTTTGGCCCGCCCCGGGAGATCGGTGGGAAACGTCCGCAGGTCGGCCCGGCGGACCGCGAGGGCGAACCGCGGCGCGACCTCGGCGGGGATCGCGTCGCGGGCCACGAGCGTCTCGAGGTCGGGCACCGCGGCGGTGGGATCGGCGACGACGGGGAGGGCCTTGTTTCCCGCCGCCACGCCGGTGATCAGCGCCAGGACCTCGTCGCGCGACAGCCGTTCCGGCAGCCGCGCGAGGTCGTGGAGGCCGGGCCCGGCGGCGAGGACCGCGGCGTTCTGCCGGGAGACGGCCGCGGCATCGAGCAGCACCGTGTCACAGGCCGCGGCCCGGTCGATCCAGAATGCCGCGGTGAGCCGTTCGGCCGGGATCGTGTCGGGAAATGGCGTGCCGGTGCCGACCGGCGGCTCCGTCGCCACAGCGACGGCACTCAGCAGGCCGCCGGTGGCGAGGGCCATGGCCAGGAGGCATCGTGCGACGCTCATGACGCGGCTCCGGCGAGGGGGGAAAGCAGGGCCGTCAGACCGATCCCCGCCCAGGTTCCGAGAAGATAGCCGAGCAGCGCGAGGAGCACCGCGACGGGCACGAGCTCGCGGCGGTGCGCGGCGGCCAGGAGGGGCGTCGATGCGATCCCGCCGACGCTCGCCAGCGACGCGATCCCCACCAACGCCAGTTCGAGGCCGAACGCGCGAGCGGCAGCGGCGAGGAGGAGGCCGTGGATCGCCAGCGCCGTGAAGCCGACCGCGACGAGCCAGCCGACGGCTGCGAGCCCCTGCACGTCGCCGGCCGATGCCAGGGAGACGACGGCGACCGCCAACAGCGCTGCCCCGACCCCGCCCGCTCCCGGAATCCGTGCCAGCGGCGTGGGTGCCACCGCCAGGCCGGCGAGGGAGACCAGCAGGAGCGTCCAGGTGGCAGGCGTCAGCGGGCCGTCAGCCGGCAGGTGCGGTGCCGCGAGCGCGGCGGCGTTGCCCACGGTCAGCGCGGCTGCCAACCAGAGCAGCGCATGGCCCGGCGTGGTCGGACCCGACGGCTCGTCGACCGGTGTGGGCACGGCGATGCGGGCCGCGCCGCTCCAGCGGTCGAAGCGGTCCGCGAACGGCACCGTCGCGAACAGCAGGGCGACCCACGCGGCATAGCAGATCGTGTCGACGACCAGTGCCGCCCCCACCATCGCCGGCGCGGCTCCGGTGGCCTGACCGACCGCGTACAGGTTGGCCGTTCCCCCGACCCAACTCCCCGCCAGGCAGCCGACGGCCTGCCAGCCCTGTGGCGGCAGCAGGCCGTGCCAGACGCGCCAGGCCACGCCGAGTCCGAACACGATCGAGCCGGCTGCGCAGGCAAACGCCGCCAACGCCCGCGGCCCGAGGCCGAGGATCCCACGCAGGTCGCACTGCACCATCAACAGAAACACCAGCGCCGGGAGCAGCCGGGCAGACGCTTCGCGACGAACCTCGGCGATCCCCGGAACGTCGGCCCAGGCCCCCGCCATGGCCAACAGCGTGGTGGCGACATATGACCAGACGATCGGGGGCACGACCGCGAATGGCCTCGGCCACCGAGCGGCAAGAACGGGGAATAGTCCGGCGAGAGCCAGGACCGCGGCGGCGAATCCGGCGGCGGAATCGATCATGGAGGGAGCATAGCGAGGAGGACGCTGGTCCCACGAGCGGCCATGCGCCTGCACTGGCAGGCCCGGCGAAACCACCCCGGTTGGTCGCAAACCGACGCAATTCGCGATGCTTCTTCCAGGGCCGCGGTCGAGGACGTTGATCACCGGGGCTGTCGCTCCCTGAAAGTTTGCGGCTTTTCCCGGAACGGGCTAATCTCCCAGGGTCCAGAAGGGAGGCACCACCCCGGTTGCGGGTGGCTCTTCAGGTTCGGTGAATCGATCCGTCTCATCCCTGTCCGTCGGCGTGATTCGTCGCTGGTGACATCGGCCGATCATGCGTTCCCCATCGATTCCATCATCATCTTCGCGGAGAGATCCCATGTCCTCGTCCCGGGCCCGCGGCGGTTTCACGCTCGTGGAACTGCTCGTCGTGATCGCGATCATCGGCACTCTCGTCGGCCTGCTCCTTCCGGCCGTCCAGGCCGCCCGTGAGGCGGCCCGGCGGTCGAGTTGTGCCAACAACATGCGGCAGTGCGGCTTGGCAGCCCTCAACTACGAGAGCACCAACAAGACGCTGCCTCCGAATCGGCATTCAAAGGTGCTCCCGAACGCCAGTGGTGTTCCGACGACGTATTCGTCCGGGGCGGTGCCACAGGTATTGATCCTCCAGTACCTCGAGGAAGCGAATCGCTACCAACTCTTCGACCTCAACTACAACGTGAACAGCGACGCGGCGATCGCCCCGGGCATCCCGGCCAAGGTCGGAGCCAATTCCCGGGCCCGGCTTCAGGACGTGGCGTCGTACATCTGCCCGAGCGACCAGTCGCCGAACAACTACTTCGGCGCCGGCCGCAACAACCTGATGGCATGCACCGGGGGCGCCAACCAGCGCGGCGGAACGCCGATCGACGGGATCTTCGCGATGCCGTTTCCCGGGGCGGCAGCATCGGCCTCGTCGGCACAGGGTGGCCCGGCCGGCACGGCGCTCAAGGGGTATCGCACGGCGCAGGTCCCCGACGGCCTGTCGAAGACGGCGATGTTTGGTGAGGTGATCCGCGGTACGAAGACCTGGAACGATACCAATCAGTACGACAACACCACGGCCTTCAATTCGACCACCGCGTGGACGGTCGCCCAGGCGATGGACGGCCGCACCATTCCCCAGTGCCTTCCCAACGGCAACACGACGACATCGAGCTGGATCCGCTATACCGGGCATCAGTACTATCGCGACCTGCCCTACACGTTCTCGTTCAGCACGACGCTGCCGCCGAACTGGAATCGCAAGGTCTCCGACCTCACCCAGCAGCGCTACAACTGCGGCACGACGTCGTTCACCGTCGCGCACATCGCGGCATCGAGCTACCATCCGGGGGGTGCGATGATCGGCTACGCCGACGGATCGACCCGGTTCGTGTCCGACGACGTCGACTTCGCCGTGTGGCAGGCCACCGGCAGCCGCGAAGGGGGCGAGAACGTTTCCCTCGAGTAACCGTGCCGTCGTGTGCGATCGTCTCGCAGGGCCCCGACTTCGGCGTTGCCGTGGCAGCGCTTCGAGGATGACCGCGCCGAGGGAGGAAGACAGATGACGTCCGTTTCAGCCGCTCGCTGCCGTTCGCCGTGGTCATTCGCGGCCCTTGTCACCTCCATGGCGATCGCGGCGGCAGGATGCAGTGGCGGCGGGGGACCGAAGGACCCGGCGACCGCCGGCCCGAAGCCCAATGACGGGCTCCAGGACCTCAAGACCCTGCTCGACGCCGTCAAGTCGGGGCAGCAGAAGGCCCCGAAGTCAGCCGCCGAGATGGCGGCGATCGAGCCGATGTACCCAGCGGCCGGGGCGTTTATCCAGAACGGCTCGATCGAGTACGTCTGGGGGACGGCACTCGCATCCGGGCCCGATGCCGGGAAGCGGATGGTGGGCTTCGAGACGAAGGCCGCGAAGGAGGGGGGCTTCGTGCTCCTCCAGGACGGCACGCTCAAGGAGGTGTCGGCGGCGGATTTCGCTGGGCTGGAGAAAGCCAAACCCTGACCGTGGCGCGGCGGCTGCCGCTCAGGTCAGGCCGTACCGCAGCGCCCACAGCGCTGCCTGGGTGCGGTCAATCAACGCCGTCTTGCGGAGCACCGCTTGGACGTGCTCCTTCACCGTCTCGATGCTGATCCCGAGGTCCGCGGCGATCTCGAGATTGCTGCGGCCCCCGGCGATCAGCCGGAGGACGCCCGTCTCCCGGGACGTCAGCCCCGACTCGCTTCCGGGAGCCAGCTCGCCGCCACCGTCTTTCGAGCGCCGTTGGCCGCCGAGGCCGTGGTCGGCTTCGCCATCGACCACCCGCGAGAGCGCCGCGACGAGGTCCGCGATCGGCACCGACTTGAGGACGTAGGCCCGGGCGCCCGCGGCCGCGGCCCGGCTCACGTAGGCGCGGGGCGCGAAGGCGGAGAAGACGACGATGCGCGCCCGGGGGGCGGCGTTGCGGAGCGCCGGAATCGCGGCCAGCCCGTCGTGGTCACCGAGCCGCGCGTCGAGAAGGATCACGTCCGGTGCCGAGTCGGCGGCCGCACGGATCGCGCTGTCGGCGTCGGCGACCGTCCCGACGACCTCGAACCCGGCGCCGTCGAGGACGCTCCGGCATCCGAGGTGGACCAATTCATGGTCGTCGACGACGAGCACCCGGATCGCCATGCGCGCACCCCCACGGCACTCGGTGCCGCGCGAGCGCAGCCGCGCGCGGACCCCGAACCCCGAAGAAAAGTCCCCACCACCCGGGCAGAGATATACTCCGGCCTTCGGGCACTCTGCAAGTCGGCCGGTTCGTGCCCCGTGGCCACCCCTGCGGCTCTCCGATGACCGTCGCCGACCCGATCGTCGTCAGTCGGCAGGCGGGGGTGATGGTGGTGGCGAAACCGCCCGGGCTGCCGACGCAGGCGCCGCCGGGCATCGACTCGGTCGAGTCCTGGGCGCGCCGGCGCGTGGTCGGTCCCGGCGGGTATCTGGGGATCCCGCACCGTCTCGACCGGGCGGTGTCGGGTGTCTTGCTCCTCGCGGAGACGCCGCGGGCCGCACGGAAGCTGTCGCGGCAGTTCGAGCGACGGCAGATCGCGAAGCGCTACGCCGCGCTGCTTGCCTGTACGGTGGCCGAGTCGCGTCCCCGGCCCGGTGATACCTGGACGGACTGGGTGTGCAAGGTGGCCGACGAACCACGCGCACGGGGCGCGACGGCAGGCGAGCCGGGCGCGCGCGAGGCCGTGACGATCGTGCAGGGAGCGCTGCCCATCTCCGACGATCGGGTCGCCGTGCTCCTCGAGCCCCTCACCGGTCGGATGCACCAGCTCCGGCTGCAGGCGGCACTGCGCGGCACGCCGGTCGTCGGGGACACGCTCTACGGAGGCCCGTCGCTGGACGGGGCGGAATGGCTCGTGGTCGATCACCGTATCGAGCCGATCCTGCTCCACGCCCTCGAGATCACCTGGCGCGATCCCGACGACGACAGTTCTGCCCGGGCCGTGGCACCGCTGCCGTCGTCGTGGCCGGCGGCGATCGCAGCGACGATCGCCCGACTCGTGGAAGTCACTCCGGCAGCCAGCCCCCGTGGATGAGCCACTGCTGCATCCAGGGTGGAGCCCAGGGATTCCATGTCGGGTAGGTGACCGAGAGCACGGACAGCGCGAGGAGCGTCAGCGCCAGCGCCCGTCCGGCCCGGCTCCGTGACAGCCGATCGGCCGCCGGGACGACGGCCGCCACCCACAAGGGAGCGAGCCACAGCGCCCAGCGGAAGCAGCAGACGACGCCGCCATAGTTGCGGTCGATCTTCGGGCGCGTGAGGTAGAAGGCGAGCACGACCGCCGACACCAGGCCGATCGCCATGGCCAGGAGCGTGGACGGTCGCGCGTGGCGGTGCGGAGCGGCCAGCAGCATCAGGCCCGGGACGACGAGCAGCCATGCCGGGGTGAGCGAGAAGATGCCGTGGTGCCCGACGAGCACGTGGAAGGCATACCACGGTGCCGACGCTTCACCACGGTCCACCCCCTTGGGATCGCGCCAGTAACTGGTGAGCACCTTGCCGGAGGGGAGGGTGATCGCGTAGTCGTACCAGTTCGCATCGGGTCCGCCTGCCTCCGCCGGGGCGGTCCCGCGGTGGGAGTAGGCCGGCCAGGGGGTGCCGTGGGCGGCGTGGTTGGCGGCGAGGGCGGCCAGGGCGACCACCGCCGCCGCGGGCACCGCGGCAAACAGCGTCTTCCGCAGGTCGGACACCGCCAAGACCGCGAGGACCGCCGCCGTCCAGGCCAGCGCCGGCAGGTCGAAGGCGGCGGCCAGCGCGGCGGTCAGTCCCGTCGCGGCGAACGTCCCCGGGGCGCGCACCCCGTCGCCGCGGATCCGTTGCACCCCCCAGGCGCTGGCGGCCGTGCAGGCTGCCGCCGGGAGGTGGTTTGTGAAGGCGACGACGAACGTCGAGAGGAGCGTGCCGCAGGCGGCCAGGGCGAACGCGAAGATCCGCCCCCAGTCGGTGGTGCCGAGCCGCTCGACGAGGCGGCACGTGAACACGAGCGTCACCGCCAGCGGCAGCAGGGCGAGGGGAAACAGCAGCATCCGGCCGACTTCGAACGGGTGGTCGCCGAGCGTCCAGCCGGTGAGGCGCGTGAGGATCCAATACGGCACGGTGGCGAGCAGACCGAGCAGCGGCGGCTTGCTCGAGTACAGGCGGAGACGGCCGCTGCCGTCGTCATGGGCGACGGCGTCGATCGTGTCCCATCCCGGCTCACCGACGAGCCCGTCGATCGCGAACGTCCCCTGCTCGACCAGAGCCCGTACCGTCAGCCAGCGGCTCCGATCGTTGGCGGACAGGAACGGGCGCACGAGCCGCTTCTCGCGCTCGATCCGGCTGCGGATCGCGGCCGGGTCGGCCGCTTCGCCATCGGCTTTGGCCTTGGCGACGGCCTCGGCCACGAGACGCTTCTCGAGCCCCCAGCGATCGACGCTCGACACCGCACCGATCCGTCCCGCCGCACCCCCCAGGGCCACCGTCACCAGCACCGCGGCCACGGCGTGGCGCGTCGCCGCCGGAGCGGATGGAGGGGGCGACGGGGCCACCAGCAGCCCGCGGCCGCGGATCCGGCCGGCGACCCGGAGCAGGTCGACCAAGCCGGTGAAGAAGCGACGGACGCCGTATTTCGAGTGTCCACGCAGCCGCGGCCGGTGGTGGACCGGCTCCTCGACGACCCGGTGCCCGGCCGCCGCCGCGAACGCGGCGATGAACCGGTGCATGTCGGGTTCGTCGAGCGGCAGCCCGTGGGCCACCGCCGAATGCATCGCTTTGAGGCCGCAGTTGTGATCGTGGAGCCACAGGCCGGTGACCGCGCCGACGAGGAGGTTGAAGACGCGCGACGGCAGGGTCTTGTGCCAGGGGTCGAGCCGCGGGTGCTTCCAGCCGTTGACCAGATCGGCGCCGGCGTCGAGCCGTGCCAGGAGTCGGGGGATCTCGGCGGGGTCGTCCTGGCCGTCGCCGTCGAGCATCACGACCCGCTCCGCCCGGCAGCGGGAGAAGCCGGCGGCGAGCGCCGCCGACTTGCCCAGGCCAGCAGGCTGGCGGATCCCGGCGACGCGCGGGTCGGCCGCGCCGGCGGCGGTGATCTCCCCCCACGATCCGTCGCTCGAGCCGTCGTCGACGATCCAGGCTTCCCAGGCGAGCCCGGCACCGTCGAGCGCCGTCCGGATCTCCGCCACCAGCGGGGCGATGTTCCCCTCTTCGTTGCGCACCGGGACGACGAGCGAGACGTCCGGCGTGGCCATGGTGGGCAACCAGGAGGTCGTGGGCGGATGCGGCGCGCGACCGGCTCGGGGAAGGCGAGGCGGAGCGGGCAAGGATAGCCGCCCCGGTTCGCGGCCGCCATGCCGACGGCGGTCGGCGCGGCGTGGCGACGGACCGTAGAATCGACGGGCAACGACCCGTGACACGGCTGCTCGGCAGAGGCGGTTCCCCGATGGCGCGCATCATCTCCCTGGCAGTGATCCTCGGCCTCGTCGCCGTGTTCGGGCTGCTGTCGCTGCGGGTGATGTCGAGCTTTCTCCTGCCGCTGCTGCTGGCGGCGATGCTGGTGGTGATCTTCGGGCCGCTCCACCGCTGGCTCCGCGACCGGTTCACCTGCAGCGATTGGGTGGCGGCCGTGGCGACGACCGTGTTCGTGCTGGTGCTGGTGTTCGTGCCGCTGGTGCTCCTCGTCGTCCGCGCCGGTGGCGACGCGGTGACGATGCTCAAGAGCCCCGGTGGACCGAAGCTCGACCAGGCGGTCCTCGACGGCCTGATCGCGTCGGTCAACGACGCCACCGGCCTGCATGTCACCTCGGAGGAGGTCAATGGCGAGCTCCGTCGGCTCGCCGAGGATTGGATCGGGCCGATCGCCGCCGGCGCTCCGGTGAAGATGGTGAAGCTGATCATCGGACTGGTGGTGACGATCTTCAGCTTCTTCTACTTCCTCGCCGACGGACGCCGGATGCTGGCGGCCGTCACCCGGTTGATCCCCCTCGACGCCCATTACCAGTGGCAGCTCCTCGAGGAGTTCGAGGAGGTCAGCCGGGCGGTGGTCAGCTCGACCCTCCTGGCCGCGATCGTCCAGGCGATCCTGGCGGGGATCGGCTTCTACGTCGCCGGTTTGAAGGGGGTGTTCCTCCTCACGCTGCTCACGTTCTTCGGCGCCCTGGTGCCGTTCGTCGGGGCGGCGAGCGTGTGGGGGACGGCGAGCTTGTACCTGCTGTTCTTCGTCAAGCACACGTGGGCCGCCGTCGGCCTGGCGTTGTGGGGCCTGTTGGTGGTGTCGACGATCGACAACCTCATCAAGCCGATCGTCCTCCACGGGCAGTCCAAGCTCCATCCGCTCCTCGCCCTGCTGAGCGTCCTCGGGGGGGTCGGCGCCCTGGGGCCGATCGGGATCTTCGTCGGGCCGATCGCCGTCGCCTTCCTTCAGGCGGCCCTGACGATGCTCCAGGTGGAACTGGACACCTTGTCCCGCGACACTCCCGGCGATAGCGCGGGCCCGGGGGGCGAAAACCGCGTCCGAACCGCGGTTGCACAAACCGCGGTGGAGAGGGTGAAATCCTCCTGACCGGGGCGGCGCCCAGCGGGCCGCCGGATCCCGGACCTCGGCACGAATGCCGCACGCGGGCGGCGACGCCGGGCGGCGCTTGGCAGGGAAGGGGGCGACGATGGGACGGATGGCTCGGCTGCCTGTGGTGATGGCGGTCCTCGCGGTCTTCGGCGTGCCGACGGTGGCGCCCGCCATCGAGTCGGCCTACGTGCCTGCCGAGGGGGGCGGTTCCGAATACCTGCTCCGTGTCGAGCCCGACCTGGTCCGGCACGGGTTGCCGCACCCGCTGACCAGCGAACTGGGGGGCGAGATGCGCGACGTGCGCCGGGTGCGGATCTACGTCGCGGACGCCTGGCCGCCGAACGTCGAGCGGGCGGTTGCCGACGCCGCACGCCGGCCGACGGCATCGCTGACCGCTGCGTCACTGGCGGGCGGTGTCGCCACTGCGGCCGTCGACGGGGCGGTGCCCCGCACCGCGTCGCACTCGTGGCCGCTGCTCATCGGCAGCTGGCTGACGCTGTTCATGTCGCTGGGAGCCAACGCCTACCTCGGCCTGCTCCTGGCGGGAATGCGGCAGCGCTACCACCGCGATCTGCGCGAGGGATTGATCGAGTCCGACGCCACGACCTGACGCTGTTCGTCGGGGCCCGTGCCCGGCGACGATGGTGACCGTTCAGGCGGGCTTGGTCGTTCGTGCCCGACGCCGGGCCGGCTTGTCGTCTGCCAGGACGGGGCCGGTGCGATCGCCCGCCACCGTCGCGTGCGGGGCGTGGAGTTGCAGCCTCACCGGCCAACCGCCGCTGGCGGGTGCCATAGTCGCCAGCCCGACGGTCGCCTGCGTCGGCCGCGGGAGCGCGATCCCGCGTGGGACCCAGGGGTTGCCTCCGGGCGGAGCCGAGCGTGTCAGCGGCACCGGTGGCGACGGGAGCGCGTTGACCACGACACGGCGTGTCGTCGCCCGCTCTCCCTCCACCACCGCTGCGGGCACCGGCACGGGTGGGACGGGGCGTGGTGCGGGGAGGTCCCATGCCATCCGCGGATCGGACAGCGACCGGACGTGGGCACCGACGGCGGCGAAGATCGTCGCCACGTGGGCATGGCAGGTGAGGACGAGGAATTGCCGGCCCGGCCGCTCGGCGGCGAACTCGGCGAGCACCCGGGCCGCCGCGTGGGCGCGCTGGTCGTCGAAATTGACGAGGGCGTCGTCGAACACGACCGGCAGGTGGACACCGCGGCGCTCGAGATCCTTGACCAGCGCCAGCCGGAGGGCGAGGAACACCTGCTCGCGCGTGCCGCGGCTGAGCCGATCCGGGCTCCACACCGCGTGGGCCCCGTCGTGGATCTCGAGCCGGGCTTCGTGGATCGAGGTCGTGACCGACGCGTAGCGCCCCTCGGTGAGCCGCTCCAGCCAGCGCGACGCCTCGCGCAGGACCGCCGGCTGGTGATCGCGGGCGAACCCGTCGCGGGTCTCCTCGAGCAGGCCCCGGGCAGCCTCCAGCAGCGTGCGCCGGCGCAGCTGGTGATCGATGTCGCGGTCGAGCTGCGCGATTTCGCGCTGCAATCCCTCGGTGCAGTGATCGCGGCCGGCGGCCTCGACCCGCGCCGCGGCGGCCGCACGCTCGTCACGCGCCCGGGCGACCGCGGCCGTCGCTTGTGCGGTGGCCGCCTCGGCGGCGACGACGACGTCGTCGAGCGCCACCCGCTGGGCATCGGTGAGCAGCCGATCGACGTCGAGCCTCCCTTGGTAGCGGCGCCGGGCCTCCTGCCAGGCAGCATCGGCGGCCAGCGCGTCCTTGCGGGCGGCCTCGGCCGCGGGGCGTCGATCGACGAGCGCCACGAATGCGTCGGCGGTGTCGACGTTCCACCGCGCCAGCACGTCGCGGACGCGGCGCTCGGCCAGCGCGAGGCGGCGGAGACCGTCGCGGTGACGGTGCCGGGAGCGCTTGAGCCGCTTCGTCAGCAGCGCCCGGCGCCGTTGACCACCCGCCTCGCGGTCGAGGCGCTCGCGGAGGGTCCGGAGCTGCTCCAGCGCCGTGCCTTCCACGAGCATGTCGCAGTCGACGAGGAATTGCTCGATCCGCTGGCCGATCGCCGTCATCTCCTCGGCCCGGGCCCGGGCCTCGTCGCGGGCGGCGCGGCGCTCGTCGTCGAGGGTGAGCAGCGTACGGCGGTGGTCGGCGAGCCGGCGGACGTCGCCGGGGGAGAGGTCGTCGGGCAAGCCGCGCTTCTGCAGGCTCTGCTGCCAGCGCGACCGGGCCACTGCCGCGCGGCGCCGGGCCGCGGCCAATTCCTGGCGGGCCGAGGCGACCCGGTCGGCGAGGACGTGGATCGCCCCCTCACGGGCCGCGATCGCCTCGAGCCGCTCGACCTCGGCGGCCGCCGCGGCCGCGTGGCGCCGCAGCCAGTCGCCGCGCTCGGCACCGGGCCGGACCGGCTCGAGCCGGAGCCCGTCGATCCGTTTGTCGAGAACGCCGCACTGCGTGGCCGCATCGGCACGCTGGCGGCGGACCATCTCGCGCTGCTGGCGGACGGCATCGAGGCGGTTGGCCGCGGCGCGGTCGAGCGACCAGGTCGCGACCGAGGCCACGCCCGTGCCGGCGAGGCCGAGTGCGGCCAGTGCGTAGGCCATCGAACCGGTGACGTCGCCGGGGAGCAGCAGCCCGGAGAGCAGCATCGTGGTCCCGAGCACGAACACCGTGCCGAGGCCGACGAGCCACGGCACCGGAAGCAACTGCCCGTCGACCTGCGTGACCAGCTCCCCCTCGAGGCGGACAAGCGAGCGGTCGAGGTCGCCGACCTGGTCGCCGACGGCGATGCGGTTGCGGAGCAGGGTCGCGCGTCCGGCGGCCTCCTCGATCGCGGCGGCGATCGACAGCCCCTCGATCGACTGCGTGGCGCCGTGGAGGGCGGCCTTCGACCCCTCGGCGTCGCGCCGGGCCGCCGCGAGCGTTTGCCGGGCGGACTTGACCTCGCGGAGGGCCGCGGCGAGCGCGGCGCCACGTGAGCGGAGCGGCTTGAACGAGCCGACGAGGCCCGCCGGCAGCACCGGATCGGCCGCGGCCTGGGTCGCGGCGAGGCGGGCCAGTCCGGACGCGCCGAGCTGCTCGCCGAACCGCCGCGCCACCTGGCGGGCAGCGGCCTCTGCCCGCGCCGCCTCGGCGAGCGCGCGCTCCAGCCGCGGCTCCTCGTCGCACAGCGCCTTCACGGCCGTGCGACGCTTCCAGATCGCGGCATCCGCTTCGAGGGCCTTCAGCGCCCGGGCGGCGCGTGAGCGGGCCCGTTTCCGTGCCCGGACGATCCGCTCGACGCCGTCGCGGTGCTGGCGGGCGAGCTGCCAGGCGTCGAGGTCGGCGTGGACCAACCAGTCGGATTCGATCGCCGTCAGGCGCCGGGAGGTCTCGACCCGGGTCCGCCACAGCGGCTCGAGGGGGAGCGCGGCGCGGATCTCGGCCTCGTGGAGCTCCGCGGCCTGCCGGGCCTCGGTCAGCGCGGCGATCGAGGCGTCGACCCGTGCGAGGTCGGCGGCCAGCGCTCCGGCGGCGACCGCGGGCGCGTTCATCGCCGCCAGCCGGGCGACCGCGCCGGCGCGCTGCCGGCGAAGGGCCTCCAGTGGCGAGACCTCGGGATCGGACGAGTCGAGGCGGGAGACGGCGTCGCGGAGATTGCCGAGGGCGACGGTCACCGCGGCGCGGTCGAGACCGCTGGCCAGTTCGTAGAGACGGCTGCCGCAGCCGTCGGCGTCGAGGGTCCGCAGTTCGTGGAGCTCGTCGAGGCCGAACGCGAGGACCGCGGTGAACGTCCCCTCGTCGATGTCGCCGACCTCGTCGCGGAGGAACAGCGGCGTGGCGGCGGCATCGGCGGTGACGACACGCAGATCGTCGGCGTCGACGGCGCGGCCGGGGGCGTGGTGCCGTTCGATCACGATCCGCCGATCGTCGAGACCGCCACGCACGGTGAGCCGGCCGCCGCAGGCGCGCGCGGGGTCGAGCACACCGCGGCGGAACGAGCCGGCGAACCCGAACAGGACGGCGCGCACGAATTCGAGGAGCGACGTCTTGCCGGTTTCGTTCGTGCCGTGGAGGACCTCGACGCCGGGGCCGAGGTGGTCGATCGTGACGTCGGCGATGCCGCCGAAGCGCTCGACTTCGATCCGTTCGATGATCATCGCCCGCTCCCTTTCACCACGTCAGGTCGATCCCATCAATTCCAGCGCCATCCACCCGGCCTCGCGGTGGAGAGTGGAGGGGGAGGCCGCCTCGCGCGCGGCGACCAGCGTCGCCAGGGCCGCCGCGAAGGCGTCGGTCGCGCCGCCGCCGCCGACGTGCCCGTGGCCGGAGGGCCCACGGGCGAGGATCGTCATCGGTTCGAGCGGGTCGGGGCCCAAGTCGTGGCACCAGATCCGCGCCGCGGCCTCGTCGGGCAGCCGCAGCCGCGCCATCGTCTCCGCCACCAGTTCGGCGACGCGGACGCGCCGCGAGACGCTCGTGCCGCACTCGACGTTGACGCGGACCACCTGCAGCGGCCCACGCGGGTCGACGACGAGGGCGTCGAACGCCGCCTGGATGACGGCCGCCAGTTCCTCGTCGCCGCCGACCGTCGAGGCCACCGAGAGGGCGCGCCACACGACGCGGTGCGTGGGGACCTCGCGCCAGCCGATGGCGGCAGCACCGCGCCCGGCCGTCGCGGCACCCGCGGAGGTGCCGTCGGCGAGCGCCGCGATGCCGGTGAACCCGAGCACGCCGCAACTCCCCGGCCCCGCCTCGCGCGGTCCACGGGCTTGGAGGGCCGGAAGCTGGAGGACGCCGGCGGCGATCGGCTGCGGCCGGCGCGATCCCCACACGAAGCTGGTCGCGTAGCTGCCGGCGCCGGCGGTGGAAATCGGGGAGGCGACGGCGTGCGCCACCTGGCTGCCGGCCCACGATTCGTCCCAGCCGACGACGATCCGGTGCTGGGCGGGAAGGAGCGAGGCATGTTCCGACGCGAACGAGGGTGCGACTCGCGCCGGGGCGGCGATTCCCCGCGACTCGGCGGGGAGGCAGACGAGGTCCACCGCGACGCCGTGGACGTCGAGGCGAAGCGGCGACAGCGGCGACACGAGCGTCAACCCGGCCGGCTCGCCCAGCGCCCGGGCCAGCGCCGTGCAGGCGGACGGCTCGTCGACCATCCACACCGTACGGCAGCCGTCGGCCGTCAGGCCGGCGATGGCGTGGCGCACGGAGGCCGCCTGCGCCGGGCTGGCGCGGAGCGGATCGAGCGTGTTTCCCAGGAGCACCAGTGCCGCAGCGTGCGTCTCGCGTGCGGTGGCCACCGCGGCGGCGAATGCCTCCCGCGGGGCGTCGGCCAGCGCCGCCCGGACGCCGGCGGGGGCCGCTTCCGGCTCGGGAATCGGTCGGTCGAGCGCCGCGTCGAACGCGAACACGAGATCGGCCACGGGCAGGCCTCCATGCCGGTCCGCCGTCGGGCGACGGCGGGCGCCAGGACCCCGACCGGCCAGCAACCAAGCCAGCCGTCGCCGATCCGTGGCAAGCGGGGAAAACTCGGTGGGCAATGTACCCCCCGCCGGCTTTCCGACTCCAGCGCAAAAACCGCGCCGCAATCGCCGGGAAAACGCCAGCCGGATCAGGCTGTGAGCGGTGGTGGCTCGGCGTCGAGGTGGTCGAGGAGGCGGACTGCCCAGGCATCGTCGCCGGCGGTCGGGCCGACGGCGGCCAGCACGCGTCCGCGGAGCAGAACCCCCTTCTCGACGCGGCCGGAAAACAGCCCGCAGCGCACCGTCACCCGGTCGGGTGCGATGCCGACGGTGAACGACCGGCGATCGGCGGGATGGACGGCGATCAACACGGAGCGCTGGTCCGGGCCGCGGACCAGCGCGGCATTCGCCACCGGATCGGCGCCGACGCGCCACCGCGGCGGAGCGGCCGTGGACGCCGCCCAGCGCACGCAGTTCCCCGGGATCCGGCTGTCGACCGCGATCCGCGGATCGCTGTCGAGCAGCGCCGTCTGCGCCGACACCACCACCATCCAGGCGGCGATCCCGGCCGGGGCCGCGACACCGCTCTCCAGCCAACGCCACATCGCCGTCGTCCGCAACCGGCGGGCGTCGGCCGGTTCGTACACCGCGACGACGTCGTCGCCGCGCACCCAGTGGTCGATCAGCGCCGGAGCGGCCCCGAGATCGACGGCGAGGAGGCGGCATGCCGCACCGCCGGAGGGCCCGACGGCCAGGCCGTCCGCGGGGCATGCCGGATCGAGTGCTGCAGTCGTGCCGTCGCGGGTGCCGCTGAGGCGGTGTTCACCCACCGACCATGTCGGTCGCACCGTGGTCGGATTCACTCGCCTGCTCCAGGGAAGGAGGAGCGACGCGATCCCCTCCGGGGCGAACGATCGCCGCGTCGGTAGTGTACCGCCCGGCTACAGCGGCGCGGCGTTTCCCCGGCGTCCACCCCGACACCGCGGCTACACTTCGGGTTCGATCCTGTGCCGCACCGGAGAGCCCGCATGCCCGATGAACTGGAGGTCTGCGAGGCTGCCGCGCGTGCCGGGGGCCGGGTGCTGCGGGAGTGGGTCGGCCGGTTCGGCGTCTCTGCGAAGGGGCCGCGCGACTTGGTGACCGAGGCCGATCTCGCGGCACAAGAAGAGATTCGCGGGATCCTCCTCGGCGCGTTTCCCGATCACGGGTTCATCGGCGAGGAAGGGGGCCACGTCGGCGGCGGTGCCGACGCCCCGTGCTGGTACGTCGATCCGCTCGACGGCACGACGAACTACGTCCACGGCTTCCCCGCCTACTGCGTGTCGGTGGCACTGGCGCGCGGCGACGAGATCCTCGTCGGCACGATCTACGATCCGCTGCGTGACGAATGCTTCACCGCCCGTTCGGGTGCCGGCGCGTGGCTCGACGGCACGCCGATCCGGACCTCCGGCACGACCTCCGCCGCCGACGCCCTGGCGACGGTCGGTTTTCCTCCCAACGTCGACCCCGACGAGCCGGCGGTCGCCGATTTCCTCGCCGTCCTGCCGGTGTTCCAGGGGATGCGGCGAACCGGGTCGACCGCGCTCAACCTCGCGTTCGTCGCCTGCGGCCGCTGCGATGCCTTTTGGATCCGCCGCATCGCCCCCTGGGACGTCGCCGCCGGACTGCTCCTCGTGGCCGAAGCCGGCGGCGTGGTGCTACCGATCGGGCCGTCGTACGGCTCCCGGGTGTCCCTCCAGCGCCCCGCCTTCATCGCCGCCGCGTCGCGCCCGCTCGCCGAGGCGATCGCCGTGGCGCTCGCGCGAGAGCGGTGATCCCGGGCCGCTGGAACACCGGTCGCAACGCAGGTGACGATCGTGCCGGCGGGACCCTGAGGCCCGCGAAGGCAGGGGAGGGTGCGTCACCTTTGCCGGCAGGCTAGTTTTGAACACGGAATCGCGCTCGAACTCACCCCGTGCGAGGGGGCCGGCATCCGCTGTGCCGGCGGGGGTCTCGAGTCCCCGGATCGAGCCTCGACAGAGGGAACCGACGAGATCGGGAGCCCGCGCGGATGATGTTGTGCCCCGATCACCGCCGCTCGAGCGCCGTCCGCGGTCGCCCGGGTTCGTGGTCCGCGCGGCAGCCGCATCCGAGCCGCGTGCGGCGCCTCGCGCCGGCATGTGTCGCGGTGTTTCTCGCGTGCGTCGCGGGGATCCCCGCCATCCCCGGCCAGGAACCAGCGGCCGGTTCCGGCAGCCCCGCGTCTGGATCCCTGGAGGGAAGCGCCGGCCCGGTACCGTCTCCCTCCGCCGACCCCACGGCTGCGGCCGCGCCGGGGCGTGGCCAGGGAGTGCCGCTCCTGCCCACCGCACCCGACATCTTCTACCTCGAGGACGACCGCGGTCGGCTCGTGCCCGTTCCGGGATTCGGCTACGCCGACTTCATGGAAATGCTCCGCCTCCGGCAGGGGCTCCCTGGCGTCGGCCAACCCCCCCCCGCGCTGCTCCAGTCGCTGACGCTGACGCTCGACCTGCCCGGCGCCGGCGGTGGCCGCGACTGCCGCGCTGCCTTCGACGCCACGCTCCGGCAGACGCGCGCCGGCTGGTGCAGCGTCCCGCTCGACCTGGCCGGACTGATCCTCGACGGTCCACCGACGCACGAGGGGGATGGCACCGTCGTCATCGATGCGGAGTCGGTCGGCGGGCGCGGCGGCGACGGCCCGCCGGGCTACCGCTGCTGGCTGCAGGGGCCCGCCGACGGGCGCCACCGTGTCGCCGGCAGGGGGCGGTTGCCGCTCGAGACGGCAGGCGACGAGCTCTCGCTGTGGGTGCGGATGCCGGCCGCGACGGCGACGGCGCTGGTGCTCCGCTCGGCCCAACGGGATCCACTGGTGACGCTGACCCCGGCGGGCGTCGAGCCACGCGTCGAAAGCGTTCCCGACGGGGGCAGTGTGGTCACCTGTGTCGGGCTCGTCGGTCCGACGCAGGTCCGCATCGGACCGCGCGGCACCGCGCAGGCCACCGCCGGCGCCGCGCCGGAGGCGTCGGTGGAGAGCTTGGTGCGGATCGACGGCCGGATCGCCGCCTGGCAGACGCTGCTCGCGCTGCGCAACCTCCCCGCCGACCTCTCCCAGGTGACGGTCACGCTCCCGCCCGGCGCGACGGCCCGCGGTGTGCGCGGTGGGACGATCGCGCGGCGCGAGACCGTCGCGCCGGCACCCGCCGGCGAGTTGCCGGTCGAGCGGCTCACCGTCGACATCTCCCCGTCCGCCGACGGCCGGGCCGTCGTCGAGTTCGACGCCGAACGGTCGATCGACCCGGAGGCGCGCGTCCTGGAACCGCTCGGTTTCGTGGTCGAACAGGTCCTTCCCTGGCGCCAGCACGGGCGCGTGAGCCTCGCCGTCGAGGGGGATTGGCAACTGGAGTGGGATGACGCCGGGCGCGCCCGGCGCGTCGATCCTCCGGCAGCGGCCCGGCGCCCCGGGCTGTCGGCCGCGTTCGCCTACGACACCCAGCCGGCGTCGCTGCCGATCCACGTCCGGGCCCGCGGCAGCCGGGTGGTCGTCGAGCCCGAGTACCGCTACGCCGTCGATCCGGGGCGGATCGGCCTCGAGGCGCGGATCCGTCTGTCGGTGCGCGGCGCGCCGATCAACCGTCTCGCGCTACGGCTCGACGAGTGGGCGATCGACGACGTCGCGCCGGCAGGCCTCGTGGACACGGCGGCGATCCGCGTCGAGGACGGGGTCCTGTTCGTGCCCTTCCTGCAGCCGCTGGCCGGCGATGCCACGATCGATGTCCGCTGCGGGCGGGCCGTCGATCGCGAGGAACGCCGGCTCGCCTGGACGATCCCGGTTCCCGAGGCCGACCTTGTCGCCCCGGCGAGCGTCACGGTGTCGGCGGCCAGTGACATCGAGATCGTGCCCGACGGTGCCGCGATCCGCGGCCTGGTGCGGCAGGCCTCCCCGACGGCGCCGCGCGATGCCGCCGAGCGCTCGGTCCTCACCTACCGGCTCGACGGCACCGACGGGACGTTCGTCGCCGACCGCCGTTACCTCTCGCAACGCATCGAGGCGGCGGTCGCGACCACGATCTCGTTGACCAGCGACGTGGCGGTCGTCGACGAGACGATCCGCTACACCGTCGCCCATGTCGCCCTCGAGTCGATCGACCTGACCGTGCCCGAGGCGGTGGTGGTCTCCGGCGCGCTGGAACTGCGCCAGAGCGGGCAACCGCTCAACCCGTTCCCGGTCCCGACCACGGGGCGGAGCGGGACGCGTATGGAGACGCCGCCGTCGACCGACGGGACCGGGATCGTCAACCTCCGCGCCCTGCTTCCCCAGCCGCTGCTCGGCTCGGGGGAGCTGACGATCCGCTACGAACTGCCGATGCCCGCCGTGCCCGCCGACGCGACGGCGGCGCTCGACGTGCCGCTGGTGCTCCCCGCCGAGGGCAGGATCACGCGCCAGTCGCTCGGGCTCGTCGTCGAGGGCGCGCTGGCGGTCGACGTCCGTGCCGCCGGTTGGGAGCGCGACACGCTGCCGTCGAGCGCGGCTCGGGCCTGGACCAGCGCCCGGCCGCAGGCCACCGTGCCGTTGGCCGTGTCGGCTCGGCAGGGGACGTCGAGCGGCGACACCGTCGTCGAGGGGGCGTGGTTCGAGACACGCGTGCTCCCCGACGCGCGCGAGGACCTGTGCACGTATACCGTCAGCAGTTCGGCACGCCGCTTCGAGCTGGCGATCCCCGAGGCGTGGCGCGCCGACGGGACGCGGGCCGCCAGCATCGACGTCCGCGTCGACGGCCGCCCCGTACCGACCGTGGTCCGTCCGGACGGCCGGCTGACGGTCGAGTTGCCCTTCGACGGGAACGACGCGGGGGGGCGCGGCGCGTGGGTCGTGGCGATCGAGTGTCGCAGCAACCGCGACGCCGTCGGTCCGGCGTGGTTGCACCTCGCCGGCTGGATCGGCCCGTTGGCTCTCGAGGCACCCCTCCCCGCCACCGGCGTCGTCCAGCGCCGTTCCTACTGGGAGCTGCGCCTCCTCTCCGACGAGCACGTCGTCGTGCCGCCGCGGCGCTGGACCAGCCAGCAGCGGTGGACGTGGAGTGGGGGCTGGTTCGAACGGCGCCCGGTCGTGTCGCGCGAGGCGTTGGCCCGGTGGCTGGAGACCAACCGCCGCCTGGCGGCCGATCGCGCCCCCGCCGTGGATGCCGGTTCTGCGGTCACCGACCTCGACCCGCCGCTTGCCGAGCGCCGTGCCGTCTGGTCGGCCGTCGGGCCGCTGCCCGAGGCGCGGGTCTGGCTGGTGCCGACGTGGTTGCTCGTCGCGGTGTCCTCGGGCACGATGCTCGCGCTCGGCCTGCTGGCCGTCCATGTCCGCACCGCGCGGCAGCCCGCGGTCGTCGTCGGCGTGATCACGGCGCTGCTGGCGGCCGCGGCGTTCCGCCCCGAGCTCGCTCCGCTGGTCGCCCAGGCGGCGATTCCCGGCGCCCTGCTGGCGGCACTGGCCGGCGCGCTGCGGAGGTGGAGCACGGTCACCGCGCCGCGTGTCGTGGCGCCGCGGCCGTCTTTGATCGTCTCGCCGCAGTCGTCAACGCGCCTCGTCGTTCTCGCCGACGGTGCCCGCCCCGCGCTTCCCACCGAGCCGCCGACGGCGGCAGGACGGGCGCTGCCATGAGCGGAGCCATCAGCACCGGACCCACCGGCCGGGTCGGTTGCCTGCTGGCAGCGTTGGGGCTGGCGACGCTGGGGCTGGCGACGATGGTCGCCGTCGGCGCCGAGCCGGAGCCGCAACCGCTGCGATTCACGCGCGTCCACGTCCCGGCCGGCCGGCTCGGCGACGCCGATCTCGGAACCGAGCGGCGGGTGCCGCTGCCGGTCGCCGAGTTCGACCGCCTCGTCGCGGCGGCGCTGGCCGCCCCGTCTGCCGGCGGCGCCACCGACGCGCCGCGGCCGCTGGCCGACGCCGGACGGATCACCTGCCGGTTCGATGCCACCGGTCGTCCGCTGGGGACCCTCGTGCTGTCCTATCCCGACGGCCCGACCGCCCCGCCGGCCGACGTGGCACTCGGCCGGTTCGCGGTCCGCCGCGCCGCCCGGGAAACGGCCGAAGGCACCGGCCCGGCCCTGATCCACGCGCTGGCCGACGGCGCCACGGCTCTGCGGATCGCCGGGCCAGGCACCTACCGCTGCGACTGGGAAGGGGATCCCTCCCGGCCGGTGGCTGCCCCGGGCTCGGCGCCGGTGGTCGTCGATCTGCCGGTGGCCCCTGCGTTGGCGACCGTGGTCGAGATCGAGGTCCCGGAAGGGCGCCGCCCCGTCGGCGGCGGCGTGGTATGGGAAGCGATCCCCGCCGAGCCGGTGGCCGACGTCGTCCCCGGCGCCGCGCCCCCCGGGCGCACGTGGCGGGCGGTGGTCGGCCCGGTCGCAGCCCTGGCGGTGCGTTTCGCGGCAGCCGGCTCCGAACCGGTCGGCCTCCGGTCGTGGACGACGTACGACGTCGGGCCGGGCGCCGTCACGGTGCGGACGGTGCTCGAACCGGTTTCCGACTGGATCGACGGCGTCGTGGCAGTCCGGATCGATCACGGCGTGACGCTGATCTCCGCCTCCGTCGCCGCCGGAGCGGAGCGGGGTCGGGTGCTGCCGTGGACCGGGCGCGAGGGAGCAGTGGAGGTGTCGCTGCCGGCGGCCCTGGCGGGGACACGGATGCCGTTGGCGATCGTCGGCATCGCCCCGACAGGCGCGGACACCGTCGCTCTCCCCTGGTTCCTCGCCGGCGCCGACGAATGGCGCGGTGGGGGCATGACGCTGCGCGTCGATCCCGCGCTGGCCCTGACCGGCTTGGAGGCCGACGAGGCGATCCCCGTTGCCCCCACCGCGGCCGCCGCCTGGCCCGCGCTGAGCGACACCGAACCGGGGACCGACGGGGCGCTGGTGCATCTGTCGGCCCAGGGCCCCGAGGCGCGCGTCACGGTCACCGTCGAGCCGCGCGGGCCACTGCTCGACATCGCCCGGGCGACGACGGTCGACATCGCCGCGGCGCGGGTGATCGGGGTCGCGATCTGCGACGTGCGTGTGCCCCGCGGCGAGGCCTTCGTCCTCACGGGCCGGATCGGGCCCGGCTGGATCATCGATGCCGTCGAGCAGGGAGTGCCGGGCGGCCGGCCGGGGGACGTCGTCGCGAGCCGCCCGAACGCCCCCCCCGACGAGGCGATCGAGTGGCGTGTCAGCGCCGACGCCGCCGGCAGCCGGCTCCGCGTCGGTCTCGCCGCAGCCGCCACCCCCGCGCGACCGCTGGCGCTGCGGATCACCGGCCACCATACCGGCCTCGACGTCGGCGGCGCGCTGGCGGTCCGCGACCTGGAGATGGTGGCCCTCGATGGCGAGGGCGAGGGGCAGGCGGCGCTGGTACTTCGACCGCCGACCGACGCGATGCTCGACATCGAGCCCGCCCCGGCGGCGCTGCCGCCGCCGGTGTCGCGCGTCGCGGCGTTGTTGGGAAGCGAACCGGTCCGGTCGTGGCTTCCCGCCGGATCGGCCCTGCCGGCCGCGGAGGTCCGGCTCGTCCGGCGCCGTCCGCCGGTCACCGTCCACTGCCGGGTGGGGATGACCGTCCGCGACGACCGCGTCGCCGAGACCTACGTCTTCGAGTGCCAGCCGGGGGAAGCCGCACTCGACTCGCTCGTCGTCCATTTCTCGGAGCCGATCGAGGAGTTCGCCGAGTGGACCCTGCTGCGCCCCGGGTCGGGGAGCGTCGTCGCCCGTCCGGTCGACCTGCCGGGGCGGCGGGGTGGCGAGTCGAGTTGGCTGATCGACCTCGTGCCACCGGCGCGCGAGACGGTGACGATCCGGGCGGCCCGCTCGGTGGCCCTCGCCGGGGTCACGGCGGTGCCGCTGGCGCGGGTCGAGGGTGCGGTCGCATTCGCCGGCGAGGTGGTGGTGCGGACTGCCGGCCGGCGGCGCCCCACCGTCGTCAACCGGCGGCTCACGGAACTGCCCCCCGCGCCGACGCGCCCCGGTGATGCCGACGCGATCGTCGCCGAGTTCGGCTTCGACGGCGACGCGGTCACGGCCGCGGCCGCCGAGGGGCCGGCCCTGGAACTGGTGCCCGACGGCGGCGGGGGCGAGCGCGACTCCGGGGCCTGGGTGTGGAGCCAGACCGTCGACTGCTGGTGCCACCGTTCGGGCCTGACGGAGGTCGAATCGCGGTTCGCGATCGAGAACCATGGCCGGCCTTCGCTCACGCTCCAGCTTCCTCCCGGCAACCGTCTCCAGGCGATCCTCATCGACGGTCGGCGTGTCGTCACCGACCGCGACGGCGCGGTGGGCGAACTGTCGCTCGACCTCCCCGTCGATCAACGCCATGTCGCGCTCACCGTCCGGTCGATCGCCGCCGACGAGGCTGCTGCCGGCTGGTTCGTCTCGTCGGCGGGGGCGACCGTCGACCTGCCGGTGCTCGAGCGCGCGTGGCGCGTGTGGCTGCCCCCCGGTGTCGACCTGCTGTCAGGTCCGCGGCGCCATCGTGAGGTCGGTGCACCCGGCCTGGATTGGTGCCGCCGCCTGTTCGGGTTCGACGTGCCGTCGGCCGGCGCGGTGCCGCCCGAGGAATCCGCCAGTGGCGCCGGTGGCCTCGTCGCGGGGTGCCGGGAGCGGGTGTTCGTGCCGCTTCCCGGGCCGCCGGCCGACGACCGCGTCGGCCTGATCGCCAGCGAAGATCTCGAGCGGATCGCGTTTCTCGCCGGCACGCTGCTCACCGGCTGCCTGCTGGCAGCCGCGGCGTGGCGACCGGGGGTGCTGACGCTGGGGCCGTTGGTGGCGGGGCTGGCGGCGCTGTGGGTTCCGGCGCCGTGGCACGTCGTCGCCCGCGCGGTTTGGTGGGGGATGGCGGCGGCATTCCTGGCGAGCCTGGCTTCGCGACGGTGGCGCCGTGATGCCCGCGCTGCGGCGCTGGTCGCCCTCGCTCTCGTCGCCGGGCGTGCCGACGGCGACGACGCGACCGGCTTGAACGTGATCGTGACCCCGGTCGGGGGCGTGCCGACGGCGCTGGTTCCGGAGTCGCTCTTCGACCGGCTCGGGGCGGTCGGGTCGGGTGCGCGCCCCCGCGTCCTCGGCGTCGAGCTGACGATTCCCGGTCCGCAGGCTGCGGCCTGGGGGGTACGCGTCGAGATCGACGCCGATCCCGGGTCGAGCCTCGTGGTCCCCCGGGCGCCCGGCACGGTGCCCGCCGAGGGAGCCGTCCTCGTCGACGGGCGCCGGGTGCCGTTGTTGGGGAGCGACCGTGGCGAGGCATGGGTCCCGATCACGGAAGCGGGGCGACACCGGGTGGAATGGAGCGTGATCCCCGAGCGGATCGACCGCGGCGCCGTCACCGTGGAGATGGCGGCGTTTCCAGCCGCCCCGCGCGCCGTCGCCACCGTCGGCCCCGGCCAGCTGTCGCGCGGCCCGCTGGTCGAGATGGCGCGTCCCGGGGGGCCGTTCGCCGCGGCGCCGCGCGACACGGCGTGGTCGGAAGGGGCGCTGGGAGCCTACGACGTCGCGGGTGCCGACCGGGTGGCTCTCGTCGTGGCGCCGCCGGCGGTCGTCGTCGATCCGGTGCCGCGCGCGGCGCGGAGCCGCAACGACATCGTCTGGGGGCCGACGGCGTGCCGAGTCGAGTCGCGGTTCGAGATCGAGATGGGCGACGACCTCGTCCCGGCGGTCGTGCTCAACGCCGATCCGCGCCTCGTGCCCGAGCGCGTCGACGATCCTGCGATCGCGCTCGAGGCGCTGGCGCAGGGGCGGTTCCGCGTCGTCCGCGCGCGACCCGAGCCGGGGCCGTTCCGGTTCGGGTTGGCCTGGACCCTGCCGCTCGACGAGCCGACGGGTGTCCACCCGCTGCCCGAGGTGTGGCTCGAGGCGCCGCGGGCCGACGAGCGTACCGTCCGCCTCACACCCGCCACCGGCCTGCGGGCCGCGCTGCTCTCCTCCGGCCCGGTGCCCGGCGCGCGTCCGGTCGCCAGTGGCGCGGAGTTGTCGTGGCGCGTCGACCGTGGGGCCGCGGACGCCTCCGCCCCGCCGCTCGACGGGCTGCCCGCCGCCGCTGGGTTGACCGGCGCGGGGCGCGTGCTCGTCACCCGCGCACCGCCGGTCACACGGGGGACGCAGCAGCTGCGCCTCGCGCTCAATGCGGGCCGGATCGACATGACGCTGCAGGCACGGATCGAGGCCGACGGCGCCGTGGTCGCGATCCCGCTCCGTGCCCGGGGCGACGTCCAGCTCGGCAACGTCACGCTCACCGACGAGACGGGGGCCGAGGGGACGCGTCAGGCTCTCGACGTGCGCCTCGTGGCGGGAAAGGGGGCGGACGGACGCGGCACCTGGACGGTCGTCCTCCAACGCCCGCGGGCGGGACGGCTGCGCCTCGACGTCGAAGCGTTCGTCGCCGCGCCGCTCCCGGCCGAGGGCGACCTGCCCACCCTCCAGGCGTTGCTCGAGGGGAGCGGCCCGCTGGTCGTGACGTGGTCGGCGGTCGACGGGATGGCCGCCGAGGTCGCCGGCGCCGAGGCGGCAGCGGCGGGGGTCTTCGAGCTGCCGCCCGACGCGCCGCCGACCGGCTACCGTCTGGTCGCCGTCCCCCGGCGCGGCGACGAACCGGCCGCGCCGGTCCCCGGTCCGACACCGCCGGCGGCTCCCGCGGCGCCGAGCGGGCCGCGGCTCGAGCTGGTCGATACCGTGCTGGCGGTCGATGCCCGGGGGCGCGGCTGGGGCGTGGCCCGGCTCGACGTCGTCGCCCTCGATCCGATCCTCAGGCTTTCCTTGCCCGGCGGGTGTCGCCCCTACAAGGTGTTCGTCGACGGTCGTTCGGTGTCCGATCCGGTGCCGGTCGGCAGCGCCCAAGCGCTGCGCTGGGAGATCAGGCTGTTCGACGTCCGCTGGCCGCGCTCCCTGGAAGTGGTTTTTGCCGGCGAGCTGGGGGCCGGGATCGACGGCGGCGACCTCACCGCGCTCGACGCGCCGGGCATCGACGGCCTGCCCGCCGCAGCGAACCTGTGGACGATCATGGTGCCGCGCGCGACGGCGCTGCGCGTCGCCCCCCCCGCGGCGATCGTGCCGGTCGACGCACTGGCCGGCGAACGCGCCTTGGCGCTCGAACGGTTGGCGGCCGACTTCACACGGGCGATCGCCGCCGTCTCGCCCGCGGAGGCCACGCGCCTCGGTGATCTCCTCACGGCGCGACGGTCCCCGCCGTCGCTGCGCGGTTTCGACACCGCCTCCGTCGGGACGACTGGCGCCGATGCGTTCGCCGTCGGTGCCGCAGTGGTCGGTCCGGGGAACGGCGCCCCGCTCGTGTTCCGCCTCGTGCGCGGCACCGACACGACGGCCCCGGCACGGGCCCTGGTGTCGGCCGCCGCGGTCGTGGCGTGCGGCATCCTGCGCGTCGTGTGGCGCCGCTTCTTTCCGGCCGAATCGGCCTGAAAAGCGGTCTGGCACCGCTCCGCGCCCCTCCGCTAGTGTCCCCGCGCTCGTGGGCCGCGGCACCCCGTGTGACGACGCGGTTCGCGGTTCGCCGCGGCGGGATCGTGGCCCGAGGGTCACGGCTGCGGCGGACCGGTTCACACGGAGGTGACGACGGACATGGTGCGTCGAGTGTGCGGGCACGGATGGCTGGCGGCACTGGTCGCTCTCGCCGCCGCCACCGGGGCGGAGGGAGCCGGGTACCGGACCGCGAATTTCATCGTCGACGCCCCGACTCCCGATCAGGCCCGCCGGATCGGCGACGCCGCCGAGCAGTACCGCCACGACCTGGCGATCGAATGGCTCGGCGCACCCCTGCCGCGGTGGAGCCGGCCGTGCCCGATCCGTGCCCAGGTCGCGCCGAACCTCGGTGCCGGTGGGGCGACGAGCTTCGTGTTCGACGCCGGCGAGGTGTTCGGCTGGACGATGACGATCCAGGGGAGCGAGCAGCGGATCCTCGACTCTGTGCTCCCCCACGAGATCACCCACACGATCTTCGCCACGCATTTTCGCCGCCCCCTGCCGCGCTGGGCCGACGAGGGGGCCTGCACCACCGTCGAGCACCCCGTCGAGCGCGCCCGCCAGCACCGGCTGCTGATCGAGTTCCTCACGACGCAGCGTGGCATCGCCTTCCCGCAGATGTTCGCGATGCGCGAATACCCGGCCGACGTGCTTCCGCTCTACGCCCAGGGCTATTCGCTGGCCAGGTTCCTCATCGAGCGCGGCGGACGGCGGCGGTTCGTCGCCTTCGTGGGCGACGGTCTGGCCGGCGAGGATTGGTCGGGTGCGCTGGGGCGCCACTACGGGCTGCCCGACGTGCCGCGGCTCCAGGGGTTGTGGCTCGACTGGGTCCGGGAGGGCTGCCCGGCACCGCCGACGGCGAGCATCGCTGCCGCCGCGCCTCCGGTCGCCGGAGACTGGGCGGCGCGGGCCCGTGGCCAGAGCCCCGATCCGACGCCGGCACCGGCTGCGGTCGCCGCGCTTCCCGGACGGCGTTCGATCTACGCGCTCCAGGCCCGCCATGCCGGCAGCGGGGATCCGTCGGAGCTTCCCGCCGCCGTCGGTCAGACGCCGGCGTTGCCCAGCGCCGCAGGGCCGGCCAGCGCCAACGTGAGGTGGTAGAAGACCGGCGCGGCGAAGCACAGCGAGTCGATCCGGTCGAGGACGCCGCCGTGGCCGACGACGAGCGTGCCATGGTCCGAGACGCCGCGGTCGCGTTTGATCGCGGCCATCGTCATCCCTCCGGCGAAGCCGAGCAGGGCGATCACGAGCCCCGCCAGGGCCGCCTGCCAGGGGCCGTACGGCGGGGCAAACCACCACAGCGCCGCCCCCAGCGCCGCGGTGCAGGTGGCGCTGCCGACGAGCCCTTCCCAGGTGCGGACGGAGCTGACGTCCGCGGCGACGAGGTGGCGACCGAGCAGCCGGCTCCACACCCGCTGCGAGGCGTCTGCGAATTGCACGAGGAGGACGAGGAAGAACAGGAGGGGGAAATTGCCCGTCGGCGGCGAGCCCGCCGTCTTGATCTGGAGGAGCGCGGGGGCGAACGAGACGCAGTACACGCAGACCACCAGCCCGGCCTGGATCTTCGCCGTCCGCTCGAGGAACCGCGTGTAGTCGCCGGTGAAGGCGACCCGGGCCATCACGAACAGCGTCGCGTAGACCGGCAGGAAGACGCTGAACACGTCGTAGCGGTTGTAGGCCACGAGGACGTAGTGCACCGGGGTGAACAGCACGAACACCCAGAACAGCGCCCGGTGGTCGCCGCGGCGCGTCGGCGTGAGCGTGATGAATTCGCGCAGCGCCCAGAACGACAGCAGGCCGAACAGCGTGACGGTGGCCGTCACCCCCAGCCAGCAGGCGGCGGCGAGCAGCCCGCTCATGATCCACCAGCCGCGGAGCCGCTGGTTGAAGGCGCGGATCGCGGCCTGGTCGAGCCCACGGTCGGTCCGCCGGGCGAGGAACTGTCCGACGGCCGTGGCCACCGCCAGCAGGCCGAGCACCCCGGTGACGAGGACGGCCGTGCGCAGGTCGTTCACCCGCTACTCCTTCAGCGCCAGGACCGCACGGCGGGCGCGGGCGAGGAACTCCGCCTTGGCCTCGTCGCGCTCGAGCCAGAGCGGCGGACCGAAACTGATGCAGGAGAGGAGCGGCACGGGGAGGAACTCGCCGCGGGGCAGGACGCGGTTGAGGTTGTCGATGTGGACGGGGACGAGCTCGATGTCGGGGCGCTTCTTGGCGAGGTAGTACAGCCCGCTCTTGAACTCACCGACCTCGCCGGTGACGCTCCGGCTCCCCTCGGGAAACACGATCAGCGACCTCGTGGTGCCGATTTCGCGGAGCATCAAGTCGACCGGGCTTTGGTGGACCTTGATGTCAGTGCGGTCGATGAGCAGCGCGTCGAACACCTCCTCCGCCAGCCAGCGGCGGACGACACCGCGCGACCAGTAATCCTTGGCCGCGACGGGGCGCGTCAACTCGCGCACCGGCTGCGGCAGCGATGCCCAGACCACCAGGGCGTCGAGGTGGCTGGTGTGGTTGGCGAAGTAGACGCGCTGGCAGGTGTCGGGCTGGCTGGAGATCCAGCGGACGCTGGCTCCCGACAGGAGCCGGGCGAGGGCGGCCAGCATCAGCCCGGCTCCGCGGCACAGCGGCGATCGGGCCCCGCGCGCGGTGTCGGCCTGCGGTGGCGGCGCTGGCGCGGTGATGTCGGCGGGGGAGAGCATACGGCAATTGTCCGTGCGGTCGGGTTCGTCGGTCAATCGACGGCGGGGACGAACGGGTTGTGGATCCGTTCGTGGCCGATCGTGGTCGGCGGCCCATGGCCGGGGAGGACGACCGTGTCCGGGCCGAACGCGTAGAGGCGCGAGCGGATGCCGGTGGCGAGGCTGGTGAAATCGCCATCGGGGAAGTCGGTCCTGCCGATCCCCTCGTGAAACAGCACGTCGCCCCCGAGGACCACGATCGGGTGGCCGGCGAGGACGAAAATGACGTGGCCGCGGGAGTGGCCGGGGAGGGCGATCACGGTGAGCGGAAGGCCGGCGAAGTCGAGCTGGTCGCCGTCGTCGAGCAGCCTGTCGGCGGGGGGGGCCGTGATCGCCACGCCGAACGCGGCCGACAGGTTGGCGACCGCGTCGACGAGTTTGTCGGCGTCGTCGCGGCCGACGAGGATCGGCACCCCGGGCCAGTGCCGGCGGACGGCGTGGCAGCCGGCGATGTGGTCGGAGTGGCCGTGGGTGAGGAGGATCGCGGCCGGGGTCAGGCCGCGCTCGACGATCGCCTCGATCAAGTCGCCGGTCTCGAAGCCGGGATCGACGACGACGCAGTCGCTGCGGTCCGGGCGATGGACGACGTAGGCGTGTTCGGCGAACGGAGCCGACTCGACGCGGACGACCGCGACGGAGGGGGCGGGGGTGAGGGAGCTGACCGTGGCCATGGCGGCGGGGGGAAGGGGAGGGATCCGTGGAGCATGCTCGTGGGCCGGGGAGAGGGCAAGGGGCCACCCGGGTCGGTGGCGGAAAAAGTCGCCGTGGAACGTCGCCGGCCGCCGGACGGAAGGTGTCGTTCCAGCCGGTCGCCCGTGAAAAACGCTGGTGGTGTTCCCGGTTGCCGAGCGTTGCCACCAGTCACGGAAGCAGGCTCTTGGCGGCCGAAATCGCCATGGTTTCAGGCCCCTACGACCGCTACACTCCCCGCAGCCAGCAGGATCGGCGGCGTTGGCGGGGCGACCCTGACGCCGCGTTGGGAGTGGTTCATGCCCGTGGGCGGCGACGGCGATGAAACCCGCTGACGCACACGGACGACGCGGCGGGAGCAGGCTCCTCTCGCCGAGCGCCGAAGACTGCCAGGGAGCGCTTGCCAGGGATGGCTGGCGCGACGCCGGTTCGATCGATCCACGGAGGGTGAACGTGATGGCTTCGCAGCGCGGGCTCGCGGGTTTGGTATTCGGCGCCGCACGGGGGTGCCTCGTGCTCGCGGTGCTGGCCTTGCCTGCCCGGGCACAGCAGGCGCTCGGCCCTGGCCTGCTTCCCCAGGGGGGGCTGCCGGAGGGCAACATCGGTGCGCCCGATGCCGTTCCCGCGCCGGCCGGCCCCCATCCGCTCGACGCGGCCGTCGAGGTCGCCCGCAAGGGCTTGGCCGGCATCGAGGCCGGGATCCAGGACTACTCGGCAACGGTCGTCAAGCGCGAGCGGATCGACCGCAAGCTCGGCGAACACGAGTACATGTTCGCCAAGATCCGCCGCGCCCCGTTCAGCGTCTACCTCTATTTCCTCGGCCCCGACTCGGTGAAGGGCCAGGAGGTGATCTACGTCGACGGCCGCAACGACGGCAACATGCTTGCCCATGCCGGCAGCGGCGTGAAGGCGATGGTCGGCACGGTGTCGCTCAAGCCGCAGAGCATGCTGGCGATGTCGGGCCAGCGCTATCCGGTCACCGAACTGGGCGTCGAGAACCTCACCAAGCGGCTCCTCGAGGTCGCTGAATACGACAAGCAGTTCGCCGAATGCGAGGTCAACTTCTTCCCCGGGGCGAAGGTCAACGGCCGCGTCTGCACCTGCATCCAGGTCACGCACCCGGTGCCGCGGAAGAACTTCCGCTTCCATCTGGCCCGGGTGTTCATCGACGACGAACTGCAGATCCCGATCCGCTACGAGGCCTACGACTGGCCGACGGAGGCGGGGGGCCAGCCGTTGCTCATGGAGGAATACACCTACATGAACGTGAAGATCAACAACGGCTTCACAGACGCCGACTTCGACCCGCGCAACACCGCCTACAAGTTCGGCGGGAAGTGACGGCCTTGGGCTGACACTCACTCGCGCGGGCGGAGCCAGCGGGGTTCGGCGCGCGGCTCGACGCCGAGCAGCGTGCGGACGAAGAAGTCCAGGCGCTTGCGCACCAGATACGGCGTCTCGCCGACGCCGTGGCCGCCCCCCGGCACGACCACCAGCTCGAACTCCTTCCCCGCGTCGATCAGCGCCTTGGCCACCTGGAGCGTCGACGACGGATCGACGTTGGTGTCGAGCTCGCCGACGGTGAGCAACAGCGCGCCTGTGAGCTTCGCGGCGTGGACGACGTTGGAGTTGGCCGCGTACTCCTCGCCCACCGGCCAGCCCATCCAGGCCTCGTTCCACCAGATCTTGTCCATCCGGTTGTCGTGGCAGCCACAGTCGGCCGCCGCGGCGTCGTAAAAATCGCCATGGTGGAGAAGTGCCGCCAGCGCGTTTTGCCCGCCGGCGCTGCCGCCGAAGATGCCGACGCGCTCGAGGTCGAGCTCGGGATGGGCCGCAGCGGCCGCGCGGAGCCAGGCGATCCGGTCGGGAAACCCGCCGTCGGCGAGGTTCTTGTGGCAGACGTCGTGAAACGCCTTCGAGCGCCAATTCGTGCCCATGCCGTCGATCTGGACGACGATGAATCCCAGCTCGGCGAGCACCCGCTCGCGCGGCTGGAAGCCCCACGCCTTGGGCACGTGGTGGTCGTGCGGACCGGCGTAGATCGACTCGATCACCGGATAGCGCCGCTCGGGGGCGAACGTGCTCGGCCGGATGACGATCCCGTGGATGTCGGTCGCGCCGTCGCGCCCCTTGGCGACGAACCGCTGTGGGGGGCGGAAGCCTAGGGCGAGGAGATCCGCCGGATCGTCGCGCCCCAGCTCCGCGACCAACGAGCCATCGGCCGTGCGGCGCAGCTCCGTCACCCAGGGGTGATCGACGCGGCTCCAGCGGTCGATGAACAGGCTCCCGTCGGGGGAGATCGTCCACTCGTGCGTGCCGTCGGCCGCCGTGAGGCGTGTCAGCCGGCCGTCGTCGATCCCGACGCGTACCAGATGGCGGTGGTAGGGATCCTCGTCCGGTGCGATCCCCATCACGGTCAGCCAGACCTCACTCCGCTCGGGATCGACGCGCTCGACGCGGCGGACGTTCCAGGGTCCGCTCGTGAGTTGGCGCGCCGACGCTGACTCGACGTCGACGACGTACAGATGGTTGTGGCCGTCGCGCTCGCTCGCCCAGAGCAGCTCGCGGCCGCCGGGGAGCCAGTGGAGGAATGTCTTCTGGGAGTAGTCGATGAACGTCGGGCTCGTCTCCTCGACGATCGTGCGGAGGGCGCCGGTCGTGGCGTCGATCGCGACGAGGCGCAGAAGCCGGTGGCCGCGGCGGTTGTAGAGGCAGGTCACCGCGCGCGAGTCGTCGGCCCAGCGGACCTCGTCGATGCTCCAGGGATCGGGAAACGCTCCCTCGTCGATCGGGATCGGCCGCCGCGCGACCAGGTCGAAGAGGCGCGGCCGCGGCACGGCGATCCGGTCGCCCGGCTTGAGGTAGTCGATCCGCCTGGTCTTCGGCTGGAGGCGATCCGAGGGCGACGATTCCACGAGCACCAGTTCGCGGCGCTCGGCGGGGATCGTCTTGAACCCGAACGCCCGGGTGCCGTCGGACGAGACGTGCCACGGTCCCGCGTAGGTGTCGTCAGCGCTGCCGTCGGTCGTGAGCGGGTACTCACCGTCGGCGGCGACGAGCACGAGGTCGTGATCGCGAACGACGACGCGCGGCAGCGCCGGCGCGGCGGGCGCCGTGCCGGCCCCCTCGTCGGCGGTCGCCCGGGCACGCGCCGCGGCATCGAACACCGCCCGCCCGCCCTCGGCCGTCGCGACGAACACGCCGGCGATGTCGTCGGCGGCGAAATCGCCGATCCATACATGGCCGGCGAACGTGTGTTGGCGTTTTTCGGCGCCGGGATCGAGCGTCCCGTAGGGACGTGGCTGGCCGGCCTCGTCGATCCAGAAGATCCGCACCGGCCGATCGAGGGCGTTGACGAGCACGATCTCGGTCTCGTCACCGCCACTCCGGCTCGGTCTCCACGACCGCCGCGGTTCGAGCAGCGGCGGAGGCGGGGGCGTGATCCCAAACTCGGCCAGCGACCGAGCGTCGCGACGCGTGCCATCGGCCGATACGGTCACGAACAGCGGCCCGGCGGCGGTGGCACTCTCGAACCACACGCCGCCGCCGTCGAGCCAGTGGATCCGCGGTTTGAACCGCCGATGCAGTTGCGGATACCCGGCCACCGCCTCGGCATGGGCGAAGCCGACAAAGGTGTCGCGGACGATCGACTCATCGGTGGCATCACCCTGGCCGCGGACGGCTTGGGCGTGGACGGCAGGCTGGGGCGCGACGGTGATGATCGCCAGCACCACGACGACGCGATCGGCGAGCCGTGCCAAGCCGACGATGGGTTGGCGAGGGAGTCCGTGCATCCCGGCAGTGTGGTCGGCAGGGGTGCCGCGGTCAATCCGCGCCGCGCTGGTCTCCGACCGCGGCCGGCGCGGGCACGAGCCGCGGCCAGGCTCCCTCGAGCCGGCCGACCGGCGGGATCTCCAGACGCGTCCCCGGCACGAGCGACACACCCGGATCGACCTGGCGATTCCAGGCGTAGAGCGCCTTGTAGTAGCGGCCATCGCCATAGGCGCGCTCGGCGATCGCCCACCAAGAGTCGCCAGGCGCCGTCACGTGGGAGTCGCGAACAGCATCGGGCTTGGCGTGCGGCTCGGGAGCGACTGCAATGTCGACATCGGCGAGCGGATTTGTCGGCGTTGTTGATACACGTGTGACCGCTGCTACGTCCGCCGGAGGCACGTCCGGTGAGTCCGCCGAAGGCGGTTCCGTCTGGTCGCCGCCGGGCGGGTCATCGACAAACGCCGCGCGGGTGACCTCGTCGTCGCGTGTGGCGAAGGCGCTGCGGCCGGCATAACGGTCGAACGCGGGCGGCGGATCGTCCGGAGTGGCGGCCGGAAGGGGGCGGTCGTCGGGAGCGTCGAGCGCCGGCGGTTCGACGACGAGCTGTGGCTCGGCGACCCGCGACGGCGCGTCGATATCGGGACCGGCGCCCGCCGGAGGGCGCGGGATGAACAGCTTCGCGCCGAGGATCGCCACGAAGCCGCCGCACAGCAGCCCGAGGAAGCCGAGGAGGATCTGCTTCTCGCGGTTCATGGGAGCCACCGACGGGGCTGATCGTGGAGGAATCGACGGACTGAACGGCATCGACGCGCTGCCGCACCCGCGGGGCGGCCATGGCCGGGCAGACTATCCCCGATGGCGTGCGTCGCGGCCAGACCGATCCGGCCGCGGGAACAGGGGGGTTTTCGGCTCACCTGCACGGCGAGTGACGAAAACCGGACGGCGTCATGGTTGCATTCCGATCACGGGACCCGCGAAGCCCCTCCGCCGTCGCCCTCGCATCGGCCCGTCGCCCCGTGCTGCGGGTCGATGCGAGGGCAAAGGCGCGAGGGGCGCCCCCCCTCTGTCGAGCCCGAGCGGAGGCTCCCCGGCGCGGTGGCCCGTCGAACCGCCGGAAGACCCGATCGCGTCATCCTTGCCGCCGCGCCGCGCGCAGCTTCGCCGACCGGCCCCGCGGATTGCGGGCCACTTCCTCCGGCCCCGCCTCGACCGGTGAGCGCGTCAGGCGCTCCCAGGTCTGGGCATTGAGAAACGCCTGCTTCACCAGCCGGTCCTCGAGGGAATGAAACGAAATCACCGCCAGGCGCCCACCGGGGCGGAGGCGGCCGGGGATCCGCGATAGCGCGATCGACAGGCTCTTGAGCTCCTCGTTGACGGCGATCCGCAGCGCCTGAAACGATCGCGTCGCCGGATGGATCCGCGCCGGCGGATGCTGCGGTGGCACGGCCAACGCCACCACGCGCGCGAATTGCCGGGCGGTACGGATCGGCTCCTTCTCGCGGACGGTGGCGATCCGGCGGGCGATCCGCTTCCCGTAGCGCTCCTCGCCGAAGCGGTGGAGGATGTCGGCGAGCGTCTCCGGGCGCAGCCGGGCGACCAGCCGCCACGCCGGCTCCCCCTCGGAGACGTCGAAGCGGAGGTCGAGCGGCCCGTCGGCGTCGAACGAGAACCCGCGCTCGTGGTCGGCGAGCTGGTCGCTCGACAGGCCGATGTCGAGGAGGACGGCGTCGACGGTGTCGATCCCCACCGCGTCGAGCACCTCGGGGATGTCGCGGAAGTTGGCGTGGGCGAGGCGCACCGGCCGGCCGGCGAACTCCGCCGCCGCGCGCTCGATCGCGCCGTGGTCGAGGTCGCAGGCGATCACGCGCCCCGTCGGGCCGACCGCATCGAGGAGGAGCCGCGTGTGGCCACCGCCGCCGAGCGTGCCGTCGACGACGGTCATCCCCGGCTCGAGCGCCAGCAGGCCGAGCGCCTCGGCGGCGAGGACGGGGGTGTGGACGGTCGCGGCACGCCGCGGCGGGGGGGGGTCGGGGGCGGTGCCGTCGGCCGGTGCGGCGTCGTTCACGGCGCCGCCAGGTTCACGCACACCAGCTCCTTGTCGTTGCGCGCGTAGACGCGGCGGCCGGCGAACGCCGGGTGCGACCAGCAGACGCCGCCGCGCTGCGGCAGCTGGTCGGTCGTCGGCTCGAGGATCGCCGTCCGGCTCGTCTCTTTGCAGCCCGCGGGCGTGAGCCGCGCGACGATCAACTCGCCGCGCTCGTTGAACATCCACACCGCGTCGCCGTCGCCACGCTGGACGATGTGGATCGTGCTCCAGCGCGCCTTGGGGGTCGCCGTCAGGTCCTCCCACACCCGGTCGCCTGTGGCGGCGTCGAGGCAGCGCAGCTCGCCGTAGCTGTCGACGCCGTAGACGTGGCCGCCGAGGAACAGCGGCGTGCCGATGATCGAGTGGAGCGCGTCGGTCTGGCGCTCGCTGGCGCCGACGCGGTGCCAGAGGACGGTGGCGGTGGGGGCGTCCTGCCCGAGCCGGAGCATCATCGACCCGTCGTAGAAGCTGGTGAGGAACAGCCGGTCTCCTGAGACCACCGGCGTGGCGACGCCGATCGGCATGTTGCGCGGCTTGAACGGGACCTGCCAAAGGACGGCGCCGCTCTCCGGCGCGAGCCCGGCCACGCTGTCGCCGGTCCAGACGACGAGCACGCGCCGCCCCGCCTGCGTGACGATGATCGGCGCCGTGTACTGGCCCCGGTCGGCCAGCGCCCGCCAGAGCTCGCGGCCGGTGGACTTGTCGAGCGCCACGACGCACGCGCCGTCGCTGCCGCCGAGATGGATGATGAGGCGCTCGCCGTCGACCAGCGGCGCGCCGGCGATCCCCCAGATCGGCATCTCGACGGCGTAGTCGGTGCCGAGGTCGCGCTGCCACTCGACGCGGCCGTCGGCGGCGGCGAGGCAGTGGAGATGGCCCATCGCCCCCAGGGCCCAGACGCGCTCCCCTTCGACCGTGACGCTCGCCCGGGGGCCGGCCTCGTAGCCGATGTTGCGGTAGACGCAGGGGTATTCGTGGGTCCACAGCGCCTTGCCGGTGTCGGCGGCGAAGGCCAGCACGCGCTCCACCTGGGCCGGCTTCGTCTGCCTGTCGGTGACGAACACCCGCCCCCCGGCGACCACCGGGCCGGAATAGCCGGGGCCGATCGGGGCCCGCCACGCCGGCTCGAGGCGCGGCGCCGCGAAGTCCTCGACGGTGCCGGTCTCGCGCCACACCCCGTCGCGCTGCGGGCCGCGCCACTGGGGCCAGTCGTCTCCCCGGGCCGTCGGTCCGGCGACGAACAGGGCCACCGCCGCCCAGGCGAACGAGCGTTGCATCCGACGTTGCTCCCACGACCGCCCGAGCGCGGCGGCGTGCCGCGCAGGTTCGTCGGTCCTCCTCCGCAGGATACCAGCCGCCGTCAGCGGCCGATGCAGACGAGCTTCCCGCGGCGGCGGCGGTGGATCATCGGTCGGCTCCGGGGGGGGTCACGGTGTGGGCGGCCCCGGCGCGGCGGTCGAGGAAGTCCTCGATCGAGCGCCACAGGTGGACGCCCAGTTCGGGGCCGGCGATCCGGTGCGTCTGGCCGGGGTAGACCATCATCTCGAACAGCCGGCCGGTCCGCTGCAGCCGCGCGGCGAGGGCGGCGCTGTTGTCGAAGACGACGTTGTCGTCGGCCATGCCGTGGACGAGGAGGAGCGGGTCGGTGATCCGGTTGGCGACAGGGACGACGTCGGCGCGGTCGAACGGCGCGCGGTCGAGCGCCGGGTTGCCGAGGTAGCGCTCGGTGTAGTGGGTGTCGTAGAGATCCCACGCGGTCACCGGGGCGCCGGCGACGCCGGCGACGAACGCCCGCGGGTGGGCGGCGAGCAAGCGGAGGACCATGTAGCCGCCATAGCTCCACCCCTGGACCGCGAGCCGCCGTGGGTCGACGTCGTCGCGGGCCGCGAGCCAGGAATGGCCGAGCATTTGGTCGGCGACTTCGATCGCGCCGAGGTTGCGGTGGATCGGATCCTCGAACGCCTTGCCGCGGCCGCTCGTGCCGCGATTGTCGAGCGAGAACACGTGCCAGCCGCGGCGCACGAAGTACTGCGCCGTCAGGCTCCCCCAGCGCCGTGCCGCGAGCGGGCCGACGCCGGGGCCGCCGTACACGATCACCAGCGCCGGCGCCCTCTCGCCGGCGGCCAACCGTGGCCGGAGATGGGAGAAATGGAGCGTCGTCCCGTCGGGCGTGACGAGCGTGCCGAACTCCGGCGCGACGTGGCCGGCCATGAACGGCGCGTAGGGATGATCACCCTCGGGGCGGTTTTCCTCGATCCAGCGGAGCCGTTTCCCGGCCGCGTCGGCGAGGTAGGTCTGCGGCGGCTGCGTGGGCGTGGAACGCGTGACCAGCGCGCGGGTGGCGGACCGGTCGAGCGCCGCGTCGTGCCAGCCTCCCGGCTCGGTGAGCCGCCGGGGCGGCGTCGCCGGGCGGCCGTCGCGCGGGAGGTCGACGGCGTACAGATGGCGCTCGAGGGGCGTGTCGGTCCAGCCGATGAAGAACACGCGCCCCGCGGCCGCGTCGAAGCCGACGATCTTGTCGAGGGCCCAGGCGCCGCGCGTCACCTGCTCGGCGGCCACGCCGCCGACGAGCCACACGTGGCGGAAGCCGTCGCGCTCGCTGGAGAGAAGCACGCGGCCGTCGGCCAGCGGGCGGAGCTCGTCGCCGAGGTTGATCCACGTGCCGTGGGTCTCGCCGTCGACGGCGGTGCCCTGGCCGGTGGCGGGGTCGAAGCGGACGAGCTCGAGCCGCTGCTGGTCGCGCGACTGGCGCTGGACGAGGATCGAGCGGCCGTCGGCGGCCCAGGCGACCCGGGCCACGTAGACGTCGGGGTCGGCGCCGAGATCGAGGGGCACCGGCGCCGTGCCGGCGGGGGCGCCGGAAGAGAACACGAACAACTCCACGCGGGCGTTGGCCGTGCCGGCTCGCGGGTAGCGCTGGGTGTGGACGCGCGTGCCGTCGGCGCCGATCGCCGCGCGTGTGACCAGCGCCACGTCTGCCTCGTCGACCCGGGTGGCCACGAGGCGCGTGCCGTCGGGGCTCCACCAGACGCCGTCGCTGCGGTCCATCTCCTCCTGGGCGACGAACTCGGCGACGCCCCACGTCACCGCGCCGCCGCCGTCGGTCGTCAGGGCGCGCTCGGTGCCGCTGGCGAGGTCGTGGAGAAAAAGGTTGTGGTCGCGCACGAACGACACGGCGCGGCCGCCGGGGGCGATCCGGGCGTCGAGCTCGGTGGCCGCCGTCGCGGTGAGCCGCGTGACGGCGCCGTCGGCCGCGGTGACGACATACAGATCGCCGTCGAGGGGCACGAGGACCTGGCTGCCGTCGGCGCTCCAAGCGTAGTCGACGACGCCGCGCGTGCCGCCGAGCCGGGCCCGCTCGCGCCGCATCTTCTCTTCTTCGGAGACCTCGGCGCCGCTGCCGAGGGCCGTCGAGTCGACGAGCATCCGCTCGGCGCCGGTCGTCGTGTCGATCGCCCACAGGTCGTAGCGTTCGCGGTCGGCGGCGCGGGGACGGAGGAGCGTCGCGAGCCGGCCGTCCGGCGCGAGCTTGAGGCCACGGGGAACGGGCCCGGAGAGCGCCGGGCTCCCCATGATCCGCTCGAGCGACAGGTCGGCTGCCGGGACGGCCGCGCAGGCGACCATCCCCACGAGGTACGGCAGGCCGCGGCGTGCGATACTGATGATGGTGGCGAACATGCCAGGAATGTAGCACCGCGCGGCGCGGCCCCGAAAGCGGGCCGGCGAGGAGACCTGGAGGATGGCACGGATGGATCGGCGAACGGCGATCGGCACGGGGCTCGGCGTCGTCGGGGGCCTCGCCGCCGGGCCCGCCGCGGCCGCGATCGACCGCGCCGCCGCCGGCCTGGCCGGCGCAGTGACCACCGGCCTCGTGCGGGGGGCCGTGCTCCACGTCGCGGGCCCCGACGGCGCCGCGACGCATCCCTTCGGCGTCGCCGCCGACGCGTCGTTCCTCCTCGGGTCGATCGCCAAGCCGATCAGCGCCGCAGCGGTGATGACGCTCGTCGCGCGCGGGGCCGCCCGGCTCGACGATCCGGTGCACCGCTTCCTCCCCGACGTCGCCGACGGGGGCCGCGAGCGGATCACGCTGGGCCACCTGCTGACCCACGTCTCGGGACTCCCCGACCAGCTCCCCGACAATGATGCCCTGCGCCGCGACCACGCTCCGCTCGCCGAGTTCGCCGCCCGGGCGGCGCGGACGCCGCTGGCCTTCGCCCCCGGCGAGCGCTATCGCTACTCGAGCATGGGGATCCTCCTGGCCGCGCGGATCGCCGAGCGGATCACCGGCGAGGACTTTCGGGCGTTCGTCGCCCGGGCGGTGTTCGAGCCGCTGGGGATGACGCGCTCGGCGCTCGGGATGGGGCGGTTCACCGCCGCCGAGGTCGTGCCGGTGCAGACCGAGCATGCCGCGCCCGAGGCGGGAGGCGGCGATCCGGCGGCGCGCGACTGGGATTGGAACAGCCCCTGGTGGCGGGCGCTGGGAGCGCCGTGGGGGGGCGTGCAGGCGTCGGCCGCCGACGTGGGCACGTTTCTCGCCGAGTTTCTCGCCGCCAACGGCCGGCTGTGCGCTCCCGACGTCGAGCGGCAGATGATCCGCAACCACAACCCCCCCGGGATCCGACCGCGCGGCCTCGGGTTCGACATCGGCAGCGCCGCCGGCAGCCCGGGCTGCTCCGCGGAGACGTTCGGCCACACCGGATCGACCGGGACGATCGCCTGGGCCGACCCGACGACCGGCCGGGTGTGTGTCGTGCTCACGTCGCTGCCGGCCCGGGCCGTGACGCCCCACCCGCGCGACGAGGCGGCAGCGCTCGTCGCCGCCGGTTGACGCCGATGAGCGACGCCATGCCGACGGCCGACCCGACCCCGGGCGAATGGACCGCCGACTACGACTACGGGCTCCCGGACGAGCTGATCGCGCAGGAGCCGCTCGCCGACCGGACGGCGGCCCGGCTGCTCGTCGTGAACCGGGCGACCGGGGCGCTCGATCATCGACACGTCCGCGATCTCCCCGCGATCCTCCGCCCCGGCGACCTCGTCGTCGTCAACGAGACGAAGGTCGTACCCGCGCGGCTCGTCGGGCGCCGGGCCCGCACCGGCGGGAAGTGGGAGGGGCTGTTCCTCCGCGCGACCCGCGCCGGCGACGCCTGGGAGATCGTCGCCCGTTCGCGCGGCCGGCCGGCCCCCGGCGAGCGTGTCGTCGTCGACGCTGCCGACGGCGCGGGCACGTTGACGCTGGAGCTGGTCGGCCGCGGCGCCGGCGGAGCATGGCTCGTGCGAGCCGACGCGCCGGGGACGGCGTTCGACATCCTCGAGCGGTTCGGCCGCGTGCCGCTGCCGGGGTACATCCGCCACGGCGAGGCGGTGGCCGCCGACCGTGACCGCTACCAGACGGTGTTCGCCCGGACCGCGGGCTCGGCGGCCGCGCCGACGGCCGGCCTCCACTTCACCCCCGGCCTGCTCGCCGCGCTGGCGGCGCGCGGGATCGGCCGGGCGGCGGTCACGCTCCATGTCGGCCTGGGGACGTTCCGGCCGATCGCCACCGAGCGGATCGCCGACCATCCGATGCACGCCGAGTGGTGCGCGTGCCCGGCGGAGACGGTGGCGGCCGTCGCGGCGACGCGCGCCGCCGGCGGGCGCGTGGTGGCGATCGGCACGACGGCCCTGCGCACGCTCGAGACGGCGGCGCGCGGGGGCACGCTCGCCCCCTGGGAAGGCGCGACCGAGCTGTACGTCACCCCCGGCTACCGCTTCCGGGCCGTCGACTGCCTGCTCACCAATTTCCACCTCCCGCGCACGACGCTGATGGTCCTCGTCGCGGCGCTCGCCGGGCGCGATCTGGTCCGCCGGGCCTACGAGGCGGCGCTCGCGGAGCGCTACCGGTTTCTCAGCTACGGCGACGCGATGCTCATCGAGTGAGCGCCGTGGCGCCGCAGCGGGTATCCTCTCGGCGGCGGCCGCGATGGCCACGGAACAGTCCCCTCGGGAAGCCCCCATGAGCGGTGTGCCTCAGGAAGACGTGCTGGTCGTCCCGCGCACGGTCCTCGAACGGGCCGGGATGTTCCAGGGGTTTCAGGCCGACGTCGCCGCCTACCTGCCGCTGCTCCTCGACCCGCGGCACACGTCGTGGCGACCGCGCGCGGCGGTCGAGGAGGACCCGTCGTTCAAGCAACTGATTCCCTACTGCGTGCTCGCCGCGCGCGGGCCCGACGGCCTGCCGCGCTACTTCGCCTACACGCGCGGCGGCGGGCAGGGGGAGGCGCGCCTCCGGGCGAAGCGCTCCGTCGGTATCGGCGGCCACATCTCGAGCGTCGACGGGGCCCACGGCGACGACGTCTCGTACGACGCCGGGATGCGCCGCGAGCTCGCCGAGGAGGTGGTGATCGGCGCGGCATTCACCGCGCGGATCGTCGGCCTGATCAACGATGACGCCACCCCCGTGGGGACCGTCCACCTCGGGATCGTCCACGTCCTCGACCTCGAGCGCCCCGACGTCGCGCCGCGGGAGAGCGGCCTGGTGGACTGCGGCTTCGCCACGCTCGACGCCCTCCTCGCCGACCGCGACCGGTTCGAGACCTGGTCGCAGATCGCCCTCGACGCCCTCCGGGAGGGCCGGCTCGCCTGAGCCGACCGCGGCGATGGAACCGCGCGCGATCTACCTCGACAACCACGCGACCACGCGGCTCGACCCGCGCGTGCTCGAGGCGATGCTCCCCTGGCTCACCGACCGCTACGGCAACGCCGGCAGCGGGACCCACGAGCCGGGGCGCGAGGCCCGCGACGCCGTCGAGGCGGCCCGGGAAACGGTGGCGGCGGCGATCGGCGCCGCGGGGCGCGAGGTGGTGTTCACGTCGGGGGCGACGGAGAGCGTGAACCTCGCGATCCTCGGCACGTGGCTGCGGCTCGGCAGCCCGTCGGCGGGCCACGTCGTCACGCTCGCCACCGAGCACTCGGCGGTCCTCGACACGTGCGCCCACCTCGAACGCTACGGCGTCGCTGTGACGCGCCTGGCGGTGGCACGCCAGGACGCGATGGGGATCCCGGGGCGCGCCGATCCGGATGCCCTCCGCGCCGCGCTGCGGCCCGACACGTTCCTCGTCAGCGTCCTCCTGGCGAACAACGAGATCGGCGTCATCCAAGACATCCCCGCGATCGCGGCAGTGCTCGCCGCCCATCCGGCGGTCCTCCACGTCGACGGCGCGCAGGCGCTGGGGCGGATGCCGGTCGCCGTCGACGAGTTGGGCTGCGATCTGGCGAGCTTCTCGGCGCACAAGTTCCACGGGCCCAAAGGGGCCGGTGCGCTGTTCGTGCGCCGCCGTGGCAAGCCGGTGCGGATCGAGCCGCTCGTCCACGGTGGCGGCCAGGAGCGGGGGATGCGCAGCGGCACGCACGACGTGCCGGGGATCGTCGGCCTGGCGGAAGCGGCGCGGCTGGCGACGGCCGAGATGGCGACCGACGCCGCCCGGATGCGCGCCCTGCGCGACCGCCTCTGGGAGCACCTCGCGCGAAGGATCGACGGCATCGGACTCAATGGCCCGGCCCTGGCGGATCCGGCCGTCCGCCTGGTCAACAATCTCAACGTCTGCCTGCCCGGGATTGACGGCCATTCGCTCCTGGCGACGCTCGCCGCCGACGGCCTCGCCGTCAGCTCAGGGGCCGCGTGCTCGTCGGAGAGCCCGCGGCCGAGCCATGTCCTGCTCGCCCTCGGGCTCGACGACGATCGTGCCCGCGCGAGCCTGCGTTTCGGCCTGTCGCGGTTCACGACCGCGGCCGAGATCGACGGGGCGGTGGAGCGCATCGCCGCGGGCGTCGAGCGGCTCCGGACCTGGGGGGCGGCGTGAGCGGGTCTTGCGGCAGGCGGCAGGCACGTGCACGTCCGTCAAGGTGGCAAGGGCCACCTTTCAGCGGTCCTGCAAGAGGGCGACGCGGCACCGATTCAACAATTCATCGCGGGAGATCGACTCCGGCCCCCGGGCCATGTCGGCTCGGGAGCGGCCCGACTCGATCGCGGCCAGAATCGAGTCGTGATGGTCGTGAAAAAACGCGAGCGCCGCGTAGACCTCGGCGGGCCGGAGGTCGGGATGCTGGCGCAGGATTTCCTCGGCTGACCAGCCGAGGTAGTACTGCTCCGCCGCGAGGTGCTCCACCGTATAGCGCGTGCCAGCGATGATCGCCCTGCAGTTCGCATCGATGGTGACATGCGGGTAGAGGGGGCCGGTCGACATGGGCGCGAATCCGATCGTGAAGATTTTCGTCACGGACTCACTGGCCGTGGACAAAGCCAGCCGAGGACGGTGCCCATTCAGGCGACCGCGGGAAACCCCGGGCATTGCCTGGTCGCCATCGGCCCGACCATGACCACCTGAGCATGTCGAAAAACGCTCGGCGGGGTCACTGGTTTCGCCTGGCATGCAGTTGGCAACGGCCTTTTCGCAAGGCCAGCGCGTCAGCGCTTGATGTTTTTCATCCCCTTCATCGCGTCCATGCCCTTGTCCATCGACGACTCGGTTTCCTTGAGCTTTTGCTCTTGGGCCTCCTTCGAAGGTGGTGTGGGACCGCCACAACCGGCCAAACCGAGCACGACGATGCCGAGCAGAGCGATCGACCCAGACGAGCGGATCATCATCGATTCTCCAAACAGTGGATGCGGAAACCGGAGGAGCTCGAGACCCGGATACGCGAACCGGCACGCGTCGCGAGGACCCACCCCGCGGAGCGAGGATTGGCGAGTGCTCATCGCTGCAGGCGACGATGTCGCCCCTTCCCCGGGTTGTTCACCCGGGGAAGGGGCGTCTCGAATCAGTTTTGACCACGGGCTTTCCTGGCGGTCCGCTCGCTCAGTCGGCGCTGAAGTTCAGGCGGTCGTCGCGGATGGCGAGGAGCGTCATCGTCTCCATGTCGACATTGTCGGAGAGGAATTGGACCGACCCATCGACACGGAGTGTCATCACGCCACCGGGGTGGGCCGAGGTCAGCGGGGGATTGGCCGGCGAGGCATCGGCCCACCCAGTCCAGTCGTCGACGCCCTGCTGATTCAGCACCCGTGCGTTGGGCGTGTAGCGAAGGGTGACGTTGTTGGTGTGCGGAGCCCAATCACGCCAGCCCGACAAGCCGCCCATGTGCCAACCCCAATTTCGCGACGGGCGACGGTCCTGGCCATTCGCGCCGGTCGCGTCGAAGACCAGTTCACTCATCTCGCCGACGAGCAGCGTCTTCGACGTGCCGTCGGAGCACCGCGCCATGTTGATCCCGAGAATCTGTGGGCCGCACGCATCGCCGGAGACGCCCGCGGTTCCGTTCCCGTAGTTCGGCACCATCCCGCGCCCGGAAGTGATGCCCCAGGCGTTGTCGTCGTTGAAGGCCATGCCCTCGGTGCTCTGGAACCGACCGTTGGTCTGCGGGCCGAACTGCATCGGGGTGGCACCCGCGATGCCGTAGTACGAACTGACGAAGTTGTTCCACGCGGGGTTGCGCTGCAGCGACGACGACGGGCAGATCAGCATCTTGATCCGCTTGTCCTGCCAGACGGCGGAATTGCCGTCCCAGCCGGAGCTGAACCCGACCGGAGTCGAGCCCCTGGCGTTGAACCTGAGCCGCCCGTACATCGCCCCTTCCTCCATGTAAGGAAGGAGGCGCACCCATTGCGAATGCCCCCACGTCTCTTGGCTGTAGGGCGTGGCCCACCACGACGTTCCCGCGCCGCCGTTGGGGAACGCCTGGAGGGCGTCGTGGTGGTTTTGGAACGCGAGCCCTTGCTGCTTCAGGTTGTTGGAGCACTGCGAGCGCCGGGCCGACTCACGCGCCGCTTGGACGGCAGGCAGGAGAAGGCCAACGAGCGTGCCGATGATCGCGATGACCACCAGCAATTCGACGAGCGTGAACCCGTCGCGTTTGTGGGTTTTCATGGGAGAGCCTCCTGGACTCGAACATGGATGAAAAGAAAAAAGGACGAGCATGAAACGGCCCTGGACAGACGAGCGCACCAACTCGAACGAGATGGATGAATGGATCAGCGGGGCGGATTAGCGGCCACGAACTCGCCGACGTGCCGCGCGTGTCCCGAAACGTTCCCCAATCCCCACATCTGATGATAGATGGTTGCGGCGATCGGGACAAGCGTTCGGCCGCCATGCGACGGCGGCGACCACCCGGGACGATGGACGCCGTCAACCGTGAGCCCCGCGAGACCGCGTCGGAGACACCACCCCGGAGTCCGGGGCGAGGACCGGCTCCCGGGTCGACAACAGCCCGGTTCCCCGCAAAAGGTGCCGCAGCGACGGCAGAATTGCCACCTCCGCGCGTTGGCGACTATAGTTCGAAGTTGCCCGTCGGAGATCGCTTCCTTTCCGTTCCTGTACGCCCGTTGCCAGAGGAGCCAGCACGATGTCGGTGATGCTCACGGAAAAGGCCGCCAGCGAAGTCAAGAAGATCATGCTCGACCAGAAGATGGAGCCCGACACGGTGCTCCGCGTCGGCGTGGCCGGCGGCGGCTGCAGCGGATTCCAGTACTCGCTCGGCTTCGACAAGGCGTGGGACCCGAAACTCGACTCCAAGTCGGACCAGCACGGCGTCGCGGTCGTCGTCGACAAGAAGAGCGACCTGTACCTCGACGGCACGACGCTCGATTTCCACGAGTCGATCGACAAGCGCGGGTTCACGTTCAACAACCCGAACGCGAAGAAGTCGTGCGGCTGCGGCAGTTCATTCCAGGCCTGACCGCCCCCGGGTGCAGGATGCCCGCGGCGCTGCTGCGATCCCGCCGAGGGACTCGCCGCCGGACGCGGTGACCGGCGCTGGGGAGCTTCAGCCGCGGTCGCCGGAGGCGTCAGCGGGCCCGAGAAGCTGCGTTGGCCGACAGGCAGGGGAGGATGGGTGGCGACGGGCAGGGTCCACATCGTCGGTATCGGCGACGACGGCCTCGAAGGCGTCACCGCGCATGCCCGTCGCCTCGTCGAGGGCGCGAAGCGGTTGGTCGGCCCGGAGTCGTGCCGGTCGCTCCTCCCCGAGGCGGTCGCCGACCGGCTCGAGACGGTCGCCGGGCTCGAGGATCTCGTCGAGCGGATCGAGTGCACCACCGACGCCGATCTCGTCGTGCTCGCGTCGGGCGACCCGCTGTTTTATGGCACCGCGCGCTACGTCTGCGGCCGGCTCGGCAAGGAGCGGTTCGAGGTCGTGCCGCACGTCAGCAGCATGCAGTTGGCGTTCGCGCGCGTGAAGGAAAGCTGGGAGGAGGCGTTTCTCGCCAACCTCTCCGGGCAGTCGATCGAGCGCGTCCTCGACCGGATCCGCGGCGCCGACACGGTCGGCTTGTTCACCAGCGACCAGTGGCCGCCACCGGCCGTCGCCCGAACGCTGCTCGACGACGGCATCGACTCGTTCCAGGCGTACGTCTGCGAGAATCTCGGCAGCCCCGACGAACGCGTCACGCAGGGAAGCCTCGCCGACATCGCCGCCGACGCGTTCGGGCCGCTCAACGTGATGATCCTGGTCCGCAAGGCCACGGTCACCGACAAGCCGGGGCAGGTCGGCGAGCGGCTGTTCGGCAACCGCGACGAAAGCTTTCTCCAGTCACGCCCCAAGCGGGGGCTGCTGACGCCGGCGGAAGTCCGCTCGCTGGCGCTGGCGGAACTGTCGCTCCGCCCCGACAGCGTCGTCTGGGATGTCGGCGCGGGGAGTGGATCGGTCGGTCTGGAGGCGGCGCGGATCGCCGCGTCGGGCCGGGTGTTCGCCATCGAGATGGATCCCGACGACCATCGCCTGATCGGCTCCAACGCCGAGCGTTTCCGGATCGGCAACCTCACGCCGATCCTCGGGCGGGCTCCCGAGGCTTGGGCCGACCTCCCCGACCCGGACGCGATCTACGTCGGCGGCAGCGGCCGCGACGTGACGATGCTCGTCGAGGAGGCGTGGAAGCGGCTCCGCGCCGGGGGGCGCCTCGTCACCGCCTGCCAGAGCATCGAGAATCTGGCAACCGTCCACGCGCTGCTCCGCGCCCGCAGCGGCGACGCGGCCTACTGGCTGGTGACGATCGCCCGCGGCGTCGAGCAGCTCGACCGGATCCGGTTCGAGTCGCTCAATCCCACCTTCCTCATCGCCGCCACCAAGCCGTGACAGCGCCCCGCTCGAGCGACGAGACGGGGCCGGCGCGCAGGGCGTGGCGGTGGAGCGACGGCTTCGCTGCCGGCGGCGCGCCGAGGCAACTCGACGTGATCGCGGTCGGCGCCCATCCCGACGACGTCGAGATCGGCTGCGGCGGCACGCTCGCGCTGTTGGCCGCGCAGGGTTTCTCGGTGGGCATTGTCGACTTCACCGACGGCGAGCCGACCCCGCGGTCGAGCGGCCCCGAGCAGCGCCTCGCCGAGGCGGCGGCGGCGGCCCGGGTGCTGGGCGCCGTCCACCGTGAGCACCTCGGCTTCCCCAATCGACGGTTGTTCGATTGCTTCGAGGCCCGCGTCGCGCTGGCCACGGTCTTCCGCCGCCATCGGCCGGGGCTGGTGCTGGGGATCGCGGCCAAGACGCCTCTGGCGTCGCCCGACCATGCCGAGGCGGTCGCGCTCACCGAGGCAGCCGTGTTCTACTCGCGGCTGACCAAGTGGGACGATTTGTTTCCCGGCCTGCCGGTCCACACCGTACCGCAGTTGCTCGGCTACTTCCTCTTCGCCGGCATCCCCGAGGCGCCCCCGGGGCAGTGGCCGATCGTCGTCGACATCGCCGGGCATCTGGAGACGAAACTCCGCGCGATCGGCTGTTACGAGTCGCAATTCCCGGCGCAGAAGGCACATGTGTTTCCCCGCGTGCGGGCGATGGCCGAGACGGCCGGCGTGATGGCCGGATGTGCGGCCGGCGAGGTGCTCGTCGGCTGCCGGATGCCGTGCACCACCGAGCCGATGAGGCTGCTTTTCCCCGGTGAATGAGCCGGTCACGGCAGCCGTGCGATCCACGGGGGCGGTCCCGTCGCAGCCCCGCCGTCACGGGGTGGGGGGCAGTTACCTCCCCGGCGGACGTGCGGTTCACAAGAGGAGTGGAGATGGAGACGCCGGGATCCGACGGTGCCAGAGCCTCGAAAACGGGTGCGAGATGAGACAGGTCACGGTCGAGCGGAATGCGGGAGAGGCAGCGACTGCCGCGATGGCCGCCACCGGCCTGACCAGCGGCGTGTTCACCGACGTGATGATCCGCGGACGTCCGCGGCTGGCGTCGGCCGACCGCCAGCCCGTCGCCGCCGCCCCCTGGATGAGATGGGTTCTTGCCGCCGCCGGATTCTACAACCTCGCCTGGGGGGCGCTGGCGATCCTCGCACCCCAGTGGTCGTTCCGGGCCGTCGGCATGGAAGTGCCGAATTATCCCGAACTCTGGCAGTGCATCGGGATGATCGTCGGCGTGTACGGAATCGGTTATCTCTGCGCTGCGACCGACCCGCTGCGGCACTGGCCGGTCGTCCTCGTCGGCCTGCTCGGCAAGGTGCTCGGGCCGATCGGTTTCGCGGGTGCTCTCCTCTCTGGTCGATTTCCCCTCGCCTTCGGCTGGAACATCCTCACCAACGATCTGGCGTGGTGGGTGCCGTTCGCCCTGATCCTCGTCGCCGCGTGGCGGGCGGCCTCGGCAGGTGATCGGGCGGGAGCTGCGTCGGTCGGTGGGGCCGACGCGTGAGCGACGGCAGCCGATCCACCGGTGGACCGCCCGACGTGGTCGTCGTCGGTGCCGGGATCGCGGGTTTGTGTGTCGCCCGCGAGCTCGCCGCAGCGGGCCGGTCGGTGATGATCGTGGAGAAATCACGTGGTGTCGGCGGCCGGATGGCGACCAGGCGCGTCGGCCGCGCGATCTGCGACCACGGAGCACAGTTTTTCACGATCCGTGGTCGGGCGTTCGGGGCGATCGCCTCCGCGGCTCATGCCGCCGGGCGCGCGGAAGTATGGTGCGACGGTTTCAACCGTGCCGCGTCGGTCGGTGATCCGCCCGAGGCGGCGGCCGATGGACATTCTCGCTGGCGCGGCACCTCCGGCATGACCGATCTGCCCAAGTGGCTGGTGGCCGAGATGGCAGAGACAACGGTCTGCACCGGGGTCCGCGCCGTCGCCGCGGCGCGGAATGGCGACCGCGTCGTCCTGTCGGTCGAGCAGGATGGCGTCGTCGAGACGCTGTCGTCTGCGGCGCTGGTCGTCACGGCACCGGTGCCCCAGGCGCTCGACCTGTTCGCTGCCGGCGGGCTCGTGGCGGAGGGCGACCCGCAGGCGCTCGCCGCGCTGGGGACGGTCGCCTACGACCCGTGCTTCGCCTTGATGCTCGAGCTCCGCTCGGCGAGCCTCGTGCCCTCCCCGGGCGCGATCCAGTTCGCCGCCGGACCGGTGAGCTGGCTCGCCGACAACTTCCAAAAGGGGGTCTCGCCAGTCCCGGCGTTGACCGTGCACGCCTCCGGGGATTGGAGCAGGGCGAGGTTCGACGCCGACCCCGACGCCGTCGCCGACGAGCTGGTGGGGCTCGTGCGGCCGTGGCTCGACGGTGACCCCGCCACGGCGATCGTGTCGCGGTCGCTGCAGCGTTGGAAGTTCGCCTTGCCGACCACGATCCTGCCGACGCCGCTGGTGGCGGTTTCGGCGGCCCCGCCGGTCGTCTGCTGCGGCGACGCCTTCGCCGGCCCGAAGGTGGAGGGTGCGGCGTCGAGCGGCATGGCCGCGGCACGCTGGCTGCTGCGGGCCCTCGCCGCGGGCTGAGCCCGGCCTGGTCGCCCCGACGGACGGGGTTGCTTGCAGTCTCCGCGGGCGAGCGGTCAATATGGGCGGCTCCTCGATCCCGTCAGCCCGCCGGAGATCCGTCATGGCCACCGCTGCCGCGCCGCGATTGCTTCCCGAAGTCGAACGGTTCCTCGCTTCCGCGCCGTTGTGCGGGATCGTCGGCGGCAAGGAGGTGAAGGGCTCGACCGGCGAGACGATGGCGACCCTCGACCCCGGCTCGGGGGAGCCGCTGGCCGAGTTCCACATCCTCTCCGCTGCCGACGTCGACCGGGCCGTCCACGCCGCGGCCGACGCGTTTCGCCGCAGTGGCTGGGCGACGCTGTCTCCCGGCGAACGCGGGGCGCTGCTCCACCGGCTCGCCGACGCCGTCGAGAAGCACAAGCCGATCCTTGGCCAGCTCGAATCGCTCGACGCCGGCAAGATCCATTCCCAGGCCCTGGGCGACATCCAGAACTTCGTCGACACGCTCCGCTACTTCACCGACATGGCGTGCCACGTCCAGCGGCGCAACGTGCTGGCCGTCGCCGGCCACGAAGCCTGGACGGTGCGGCACCCGTGGGGGCCGTGCGGCTTCATCTTCCCCTGGAACTTCCCCTTCCTGCTCGTCGGCTGGGGGATCTCGCCGGCGCTCGCCGCCGGCAACACCGTGGTCATCAAGCCGGCCGAGGACACACCACTGTCGACGATCTACCTCGGGCGCCTGGCGCGCGAGGTGGGCATCCCCGACGGCGTCATCAACGTCATCCCCGGCTCCGGTCAGGTGACGGGCGCCGCCCTGTCGGCCCATCCTGGGATCCGGCGGATGAGCTTCACCGGGTCGCCCGAGGTCGGGCGGATGGTTGCCGAGGCCTGCGGTCGGAATCTCGTGCCGGTCAAGCTCGAACTGGGGGGCAAGGGGGCGGCGGTCGTGTTCGACGATGTCGACGTCGCGGCGACGGCTGAGAAACTCGTCGGCGCGATCACGTTCCACACCGGTCAGGTGTGCTGCGACGCGACACGGTGGATCGTCCACCGCTCGATCCACGAGCGGTTCCTCGACGAGTGCTGCCGGCGCTTGGAGCAGGTCCGCGTCGGCTACCAGATGGACGGCACGTCGCAGATGGGGCCGGTCGTCAATGCCAAGCAGCGGGCCCGGGTGCTCTCGTACCTGGAGAAGGGAGTCAAGCAGGGGGCGAAGCAGGTGCTCGCCGGAGGCGCGGCCGACGTGTCGGGGCGGCAGGGGTTCTACGTCAAGCCGGCACTGCTCGCCGGCACGCTCGACAACGTGGCCGCCCGCGAGGAGATCTTCGGACCGGTCGCCTACGTGGCGAGTTTTTCCAGCGAGGACGAGGCGATCGCGATGGCCAACGACACCGACTACGGCCTCGCCAACAGCGTCTGGACCGGTGACCTCGGCCGGGCGGCGCGGGTCGCCGAGTCGATGGTCGCCGGCAACAGTTGGATCAACGCCCACAACGTCTTCCCGCGCGGGGTGCCGTACGGTGGCGTGAACAAGAGCGGGCTGGGGGGCGGCGTGCTCTCCATCGAGACGCTGTTCGATTACTGGCGGAGCCAGTCGGTCGTCCGTCCGCTTTGAGGACTCGCGGCGAGCCGGCGCGGGAACGACGCACACGGATGGCGGAAGCGATCGACTGCATCGTCGTCGGTGGAGGGCTCGCCGGACTGGCCTGTGCCCGAGAGCTCGTCCGCCGGGGGCGGAACGTGCGCCTCCTCGAGGCGGCCGCGGCCGTCGGAGGTCGGGTCGCCACCGACACCGTCGACGGCTTTCGCATCGACCGCGGCTTCCAGGTCTACCTCGACGCCTACCCCGAGGGGCGACGCCAACTCGATCAGGGTGCGCTGAAGCTCGGCCGCTTCCATCCGGGGGCATTGGTGGCCGGCGGCGGCCGGCTGCGGCGCGTCGCCGATCCGTGGCGGCGGCCGCTGACGGCGGTCGGTTCGCTCCTCTCCGGGACGGTCGGGTTGGCCGACGCCCTGCGCGTCGCGCGGTTGCGGAGCGAAGTCCTCGCGCGGTTCGCCGCCGGGACGCTCGATCCCATCGCGCCGGTGACGGCGGCCGAGCGCACCACGCGCGAAGCCCTCGAGGCGCGCGGTTTCTCGGAGCGCTTCGTGGCGCGGTTTTTCGAGCCGTTCTTCGGCGGCGTGTTTCTCGAGCGCGGCCTGGAGACGGCCGAACCGATCTTCGCCTTCACGTTCGCGATGTTCGCGCTGGGCAGCGCCTGCCTGCCGGCCGGCGGCATGGCCGCGATCCCGCGCCAGCTCGCCGCCGGCCTTCCGGCCGACGCCGTCGAGGTGGGCACACCCGTGGATATGGTCGAAGCCGGCCGTGTCCGGCTCGCCGATGGCCGCATCCTCGCCGCGCGGGCGGTCGTCGTCGCCACGGACGGTCGCTCCGCCGCGCGGCTGCTTCCCGTCGGACTGATCCCCGCGATGGCGAAGCCACGGGCCGACAAGGAAGCGCGGCTGGTGGCGTTCGCCGCCGAGAATTCGCCCCTCGGGGAACCGACGCTGGTCGTCAGCGCCGACCGTGCCGAGCCGATCGACAATCTCACCGTGCCCTCCGACGTCGCCGTCGGGTACGCCCCCGCCGGTGCGGCGCTGGTCTACGCCTCCGTGCGCCCCGACTGGTCCGGCGACGACGCCAGTGCCGCCGCCGCCGTGGTCCGCCAGGCCCGCGGCTGGTTCGGACGGCGCGTCGAGCAGTGGCGGGCGCTGGCGACGCTGCGTGTCGGTCACGCGCTGCCCGACGAATCCCCCGCCGCACGCCTGGCGCGGCCGACCGGGCCGCGGCTCGCCGCCGGGCTGTTCATCTGCGGCGACCATGTGACCAGCGCGTCGATCAACGGGGCCCTGGCCGGCGGGCGCACCGCCGCCGAGGCGGTCGACGCCGACCTGGGCCGGCGCTGAAGCCGGCACGCGGGCGTGGCGTGCCGCCATGGTAGCATCCGGCACGACGCGGCCGATCCGTGCCGTGGCTGTCGAGGGGAGGCGGAAACCGTGCCGATGAACGCGCGCGAGTGGCGGCGGGGGGCCGCGGCAGCCTGGGCGACGCTCGTCGCCATCGTCATGGCGGGCGCGGCGTCCGCCGCCGACCCGGTGTCGGCACGGGAGCTCTTCGCGCCCCAGCGCCTCGCCGCCTGGTGCATCGTCCCCTTCGACGACCAGGAGCGGACACCGGCCGAGCGCGTCGCGCTGCTCGGCCGGCTCGGGATCGGCCGCTACGCCTACGACTGGCGCGCCCGGCACGTGCCGCAGTTCGAGGAGGAGATGCGCGCCGTCAAGGGGGCCGGCATCGAGCTGGTGGGGTGGTGGTTTCCCGGTGCCCTCGACGACGAGGCGCGGACGATCCTCGGCGTCCTCGAGCGCGTCGGCCTCCGCACCAGCCTGTGGGTGACCGGCGGTGGCGGGCCGACGGCGTCGGTCGAGGAGCAGGCGGCGCGGGTCGCGGCCGAGGCGGCGCGGATCGAGCCGCTGGCCCGCGCGGCGGCCCGGATCGGGTGCCGGGTCGGGCTCTACAACCACGGCGCCTGGTTCGGCGAGCCGGAGAACCAGATCGCGATCATCCGCGCCCTGTCGGCGCAGGGGATCGACAATGTCGGCCTCGTCTACAACCAGCACCATGGCCACGCGCACGTCGGCCGCTGGCGCGAGCTCCTCGCCGCGATGCTCCCGCACCTCGACTGCCTGAACCTCAACGGCACGTTCACCGACGGCGAGACACGCGGACTGAAGATCGCCCCGATCGGCCAGGGAGACCTCGACGTCGACCTCCTCCGCACGGTGGTCGAGAGCGGGTACCGGGGTCCGATCGGGATCCTCAACCACACGCAGGAGGATGCCGAGGATCGGCTCCGCGACAACCTCGCTGGGCTCGCGTACGTGGCCCGGCGGATCGACGGCGATGCCGGTGCCAAGCGCCCCGTGCCGACGACGTGGCAGCGGCCGCCGGAGGCCGACGCGGCCGCCGTCACGCCGGCGGCTGCGGCGCTGGCGGCGGCGGCCCGGCTGCAGGGGGATCCCGGCCGCGGTGCGGCGATCTTCGCCCGCGCGGAACTGGCCTGCCTGTCGTGCCATGAAGTGGCCGGCCACGGCGGGCGGATCGGGCCGACGCTCGGCACGGTCGGCGCCGAGCGCTCCGTCGAGCAGATCGCCGAGTCGCTCCTCGAGCCGCAGCGCGTGGTCGAGCCGCGGTACCGTGCCGTGGCGCTGGTGCTGGCCGACGGCACGAGCCGGCGCGGCACGGTCGAGCGCGAGACCGACGCCCTGTTGGTGATCCGCGACGTCCAGACCGGGGCGGTGACGGAGCTGCCGCGCGACGCGATCGAGTCGTGCGTCGACGTCGGCAGCCTGATGCCCGCCGAGGTCGTCGCGGCACTCGGCGACGGCGACCGCGCCGACCTGGTCGCGTTCCTCGCCGACCTCGGCCGCCACCAGCGCCTCCCGGCGGCCGCGGTGGCGGGTGCGATCGCCGCCGCCCATCCGACCAAGCCGGCGCCCTTCGCGCCGCCGCGCGAGCCGCTCGATAGCGGCGCCTTCGCCGCGTGGTCGCATCCGGTCAATCGCGACCGGGTCTACGACTACTACGCCAAGGAGGCGCGGTACTTCCGCGCGCTGTGCCCGCGGCCCACGCTCCTGCCGGCGTTTCCCGGCCTCGATGGCGGGGCGCTGGGCCACTGGGGCAACCAGTCGGATGACACGTGGCGCAGCAACCGCTGGAACGAGGTCGTGCCGGGGTCGCTCCAGGCGGGGGTTCTCCAGGGCTTCGGGCTGTCGATCCCGCGGGCCGTCTGCGTGCGCCTCTCGGCCGGTCTGTCGGCCTGCTTCGATCCCGACACGCTCACCTGGCGCGCCGCCTGGTCCGGTGGCTTCGTCCGTTATTCCGACGAACGGCACGGGTTTCTCGGCGGGATGGTTCCGGCCGGCCCGCGCGTGGAGCTGTCCTCCCAGGAACCGCCGCAGGGGGAGACCCGGTACCAGGGCTTCTGCCGCCAGGGGGACCGGGTGGGGTTCCTCTATTCGGTCGATGGCGTGCCCTGGCTCGACGTCGCCGAAGATGCCGGGGACGGCACGTTCTCCCGTCTCGCCGGCCCGGTCGCCGGGCACCCGCGCGAGGCCCTTCTCGCCGGCGGAGGTCCCCAGTGGCCCGAGGAGCTGGTCACTGCGGGGCAAAGCGGCGCGGGGCGGCCGTGGGCGGTCGACACGCTGTCGTTTCCGGAGGCCAATCCGTGGAACGCCGCCTTCTACTGCGGCGACGTCGACGTGGTCGCCGCCGGGGCGCTGGTCGTGTGCACGATGCACGGCGACGTGTGGCGCGTCGACGGCGTCGACGACGCGCTCGCCTCCCTCCGCTGGCGCCGGATCGCCGCCGGGCTGCACCAGCCGCTGGGCATGGTCGTCGTCGATGGCGTGCCGCACGTCCTCGGCCGCGACCAGATCACGCGGCTCGTCGATGTCGACGGCGACGGCGAGACCGATCGCTACGAATGCTTCTCGCGCGCCTACCGCTGCTCCGCCGGTGGCCACGACTACGTCTGTGGCCTGGTGCGCGATGCTGCCGGGCGATTCCTCACCGCGTCGAGTGTCGAGGGGCTGGTGCGGATCGCCGCCGACGGCCGGAGCTCCGAGGTGCTGGCCACCGGCCTGCGCAATCCCGACGGCGTCGGCGTCTATCCCGACGGAACCGCGACGGCGTCGTCGAGCGAGGGTGACTGGGTGCCGGCGACGATGGTCGCCGCGGTGCCGCCCGATGCCCGGGGGTCCCTCCATTTCGGCGCCAACGGTCCGGCCGGGGGCACGCGCGTCGATCCGCCGCTCCTCTACCTGCCGCGCGGCCTCGACAACTCGGCCGGCGGCCAGGCCTGGATTCCCGACGGCGCGCTTGGCCCCATCGGCGGGGCCCTGTTCCACACGTCGTTCGGCGCCGGCACGGCGCTGGCGATCCTCCGCGACCGGGTCGGCGACCAGTGGCAGGGCGCGGCCGTGCCGCTGCCGGTCGAGTTTCGTTCGGGTTCGCACCGCGCCCGGTTCTCCACCCGCGACGGGGCGGTGTATGTCTGCGGGATGGCGGGGTGGGGCACCTACACTCCCGACGTCGGCTGCCTGCAGCGCGTGCGCTTCACCGGCCACGCCGACGGCTCCGTCGTGCAGATGCCGGTCGGCTTCCATCTCCATGACAACGGCGTGCTGCTCCGCTTCGCCGCGCCGCTCGATCCCGCCGTGGCGTCGGACCCGGCGCGCCACTTCGCCCAGGCCTGGAACTACCGCTACAGCGGCGGCTACGGCTCGGCGGAGTACTCGCCGCGCCACGACGGGATGGTGGGGCACGACCATCTCCCGATCCGCACGGCGCTGCCGACCGCCGACGGCCGCGGGCTGTTTCTCGAGATCCCCGATATCCGCCCGGTGAGCCAGCTCCATCTCGCCGTCGAGAGCGCGCCTGGGCTGCTCCACGACCTGTTCCTCACGGCCAACCGGCTCGATGCTTCGTTCGTCGCCCCGGGGATCGGCGCACGCACAACGCCGGTGCCCGCCCATCCGCTGGCGGTCGATCTCGGGCGTCAGCTCGCCCGCGAGCGCAACCCGTTTCGCGGGTCGATCGAGGGAGCCCGCGAGATCGAGATCCAGGTCGGACCGAACCTGTCGTTCGTGCCGCGCTCGCTGCACGCCCGGCCTGGCGAGGTTCTGGCGGTGTCGCTCGTCAATCCCGACAGCGTGCCCCACAACTGGGCGCTCGTCCGCCCCGGCAGCATCGAGCGCGTCGGGGCGGCCGTCGACAGGCTCGTCACCGACCCCGACGCGGTCGCCCGGCAATACGTGCCGAAGACCGACGCCATCGTCGCCTACACTGACGTCGTCCCCCCCAACGACCGGGAGAGGATCTCGTTTCGCGTGCCGGCGGAGCCGGGAAGGTACCCGTTTTTGTGCACGTTTCCCGGCCATTGGCGGGCGATGAACGGCGAAATCGTCGTCACCGCCGAGTAGGCGGGACGACGTTGGTTTTTCCTCTCTCCCACGAGCGTCCGGCGGGGATACACTTGCTTCAAACGGGTGTTTGAAGCAGGCGTCGGGGTCCGTATGCCGGGGATTCGGGGTCAAACCACAGTCGTTGAGGCGGGGGTGGAGCCGAGTGGCACCGGAGCGGTGCCGCCGGCTGACGACCCTCGGGACCGGATCCTTTCGGCGGCGGGGCGCGAATTCGCTGACCGCGGGTACGAGGCGGCGACGGTCCGCGACATCTGTGCCGCCGCCGACGTCAACGTCGCCGCGGTGAACTACTACTTCGGCGACAAGCGGCGCCTCTACGTCGAGAGCGTCAAGCACGCGCACCGCCAGCGGTCGCGGCAGATGCCGCTGCCCGTCTGGCCGCCCGCGACGCCGCCCGAGCGCAAGCTCCACGACTTCGTCGCCAACATGCTCGAGCGGATGCTCGGGTTTTCCGAGCCCCCCTGGGAGGTGCGGCTGCTGCTCCGCGAGGTCCTTCAGCCCACCGAAGCCTGCCGCGAGCTGGTCGAGGACTACATCCGTCCCCACTATGGCCAGTTGGTGACGATCCTCGACGAGCTCGCCGGCGGCCATCTGCCGGCGCCGCAGTTGCGGCGCGTCGCCCTGGGGATCATCGGCCACTGTTTCCTGTACCGGGCCGCCGGCGGCGTCGTGGGGATGCTCGTCCCCGCCGACGAGCTGGCCACGCTCCACGCCCTCCCCGATCTGGCCGACCACGTCACGCGGCAGGCCCTCGCCGCGCTCGGCGTCGCCCCGCCGCTCGTGCCGCCGGCGCCCGCCCGGGCGCGAACGGCGGCCCCCCGTACGTCCCCGCGAGATTGATCACGATGGACTTGACACGCCATTCCCCGTCTGCTGGCTCGGCGGAGGTCGCGGCACCGCGCCGTGACAGCTTCGTCAGGCAGGTGATCGGCTGGCTGACACCGCTGGCCATCCTGGCCGCCGGGATCGGTGCCTTCCAGTACCTCGGCACCCAACCGCCGCCGCTGCGCGTCGACACCGGGCCGCCCCAGGCGGTCCCCGTGCGGACAGTCGCCGTGCAGGCCCGCAGCGAAGGGGTCGACATCGTCGCCGACGGTGTCGTCGTCCCCCTCCGCGAGGTGACGCTTGCCGCCGAGGTCGGAGGTCGCGTGGTCGAGAAGGCCGACGACTGCCGTGCGGGCCACGTCGTCAGCAAGGGGACCATCCTGTTCCGCATCGATCCGCGCGACTACGAACTGGAGGTCGATCGTCTCCAGCGCGAGCTCAAGCAGGCCGGGCATTCGCTCGAGGAGATCGACGAAGAGCTCGCCCAAAACGCCACCTCGGCCGATCTCGCCCGCCGCCAGGTCGATCTCGCCCGTCGCGAGGTCGCCCGTCTCGACGGGCTCAAGGCCGGTCGGATCGTCACCGAGGCGGAATACGACCGTGCCGTTCGTGACGAGCTGACCGCCTCGGGCTCGCTGGTCACGCTCGACGGGCAGAAGCGGGTGCTCGCCAAACGCCGCAGTCGGCTCGAAGAGGGGCAGCGCCTCGCGGCGACGATGCTCGAACGGGCCAGGCTCGACCTCGAGCGGACCGTCGTCATGGCCCCGGTCGACGGCATCATCGCCGATGACCGTGTCGAGCAGGACTCGTTCGTCGTCAAGGGGACGCCCGTGGTGACCCTCGAGGACACTTCAGCGGCCGAGGTGAAGACGAGCCTCGAGATGGGGGAGGTGGCGCGGATCTGGGGCGGCGTACCGCAGGCCGGGGGCTCCCACGACCTTCCCGACACGCCGGCATCGGTGATCTACGCGCTCGGGGATCGCCTGTACCGGTGGCAGGGCACGCTGTCGCGGCAGGAGGGGCGCGGGCTCGACGAGAAGACGCGGACACTTCCGTGCCGCGTCCGTGTCGCCGATCCCACCGCGGTGCGATCACTCGACACGTACGGTGGGTTGATGCCGAACCTTCCCGCGGACGCTCCGCGGTCGCTGCTCCGGGGAATGTTCGTGCAGGTCCGGGTCCATGTTCCCGCGACCGGTGCCCTGGTTTCGATTCCCGAGGAGGCGCAGCGGCCGACCGGCGAAGTCTGGCTGATGCGCGACGGCCGGCTGACCGTCGTCCGGCCGCGGCCGATCCAGGTGGTCGACGGGCAGGTGATCTACGACGCCGCGACCGCTGGCCTGCAGCCAGGCGATCGGGTGGTGACCAGCCAGATTCCCAATCCCCGCGACGGCATGGACGTGGCCGAAGCCGAGTTCACCGAGCCGGATTCGTCCGACCCCTCCTGACTCCCCGCTCCGGAGCGACCAGCGATGCGTTCGATCGTCACCTGGACCGTGCGCAACATGCCGGCGATGAACACGCTGGTCATCGCCGTGCTTCTGGTCGGCGCGTGGAGCTTCGCGTCGATGCGGCGCGAGGTGTTTCCGGAGTTCGATCTGGAGATCGTCCTCGTCACCGTCCCCTATCCGGGCGCCTCTCCCGACGAGGTCGAGGAGGGCATCTGCCAGAAGATCGAGGAGTCGTGCCGCAGTGTCACGGGTATCAAGAAGATCACGAGCGTCGCCCAGGAGGGGATGGGGTACTGCGTCTTCGAGCTCCAGGATTCGGTGCGCGACGTCCAGAAGGTGCTCGGTGAGATCCGCTCCGAGGTCGAGCGGATCCCGAGCATGCCCGAGCTCGCGGAGGATCCGAAGATCGAGCAGGTGACGCTGCGCACTCCGGCGATCAAGCTCGGGGTGCTCGCGCCCGCGGGCGACGGTGTGGCCGTCTCGGAGGGGGAGTTGCGCGACGTCGCCGAGAGCGTGCGCGACGATCTCCTCGGGCTGCCGGCGGTGTCGGCCGCGAATTTGCTCGGTGCCAAGGACTACCAGATCGACATCGAGATCTCGGAGGACACGCTGCGGAAACACGGGCTGTCGCTCCAGAAGGTGGCCGAGATCGTCCGCCGGCAGAATGTCGAGCTGCCCGCCGGCACGATCCGCGGTGGGAGTGGCGAGATCCTGCTGCGCGGCAAGAACAAGCGCTACGTCGGCGAGGAGATCGCGAAACTGCCCCTCGTGACGCTTCCCGACGGGCTCGTGCTGTCCGTCGGCGACCTGGGGACGGTGCGCGACGAGTTCGCCGACGTGGCGATCTCCAGCCGGATCAACGGCCGGCCCGGGATGGTGATCTCGATCGACCGCAGCAGCGGCGAGGACCTCCTCGCCATGGTCACGTCGGTGAAGGAATACGCGGCGCAGGCGAAGCTGCCCGCGGAATACGAGCTGGCCGTCTGGTCCGACCAGTCGGTCGACGTCCGCGACCGCCTGCGGATGCTGATCGAGAACGGCTGCCAGGGGCTCCTGATCGTGTTCGTGATGCTGGCGCTGTTCCTCGACCTCAAGATCGCCTTCTGGGTGGCGATGGGGATCCCGTTCTCGATGCTCGGGACCGGGATGCTGATGTACACGACCGACCAGACGCTCAACATGCTGTCGATGTTCGCCTTTCTGATGGCGATCGGTATCGTCGTCGACGACGCCGTCGTGGTCAGCGACAACATCGACCGCCACCGGCGGATGGGGAAAAGCCTGACGACGGCGGCCATCGACGGCACGGTCGAGGTGATCCCGAGCGTGATCTCCAGCGTGCTCACCACCGTGATCACGTTCCTGCCGCTGTGCTTCGTCGCCGGCGTGATGGGGAAGTTCATCGCCGTGATGCCGTTCGCGTTCATCACGGCACTGCTGATGTCACTCGCCGAGTCGGTGCTTGTGCTACCGGGCCACCTGGCACACGAGGACAACCTCGTGTTCCGGATCCTCGGTGTCGTGCTCTATCCGCTCAAGCTCCTCCTCCCGGCCGTCTCGTGGCTGCAGCGCTCGTGCGACCGCGGGCTGAAATGGTTCGTGAGAAACCTCTACGCTCCGTTTCTCGACGTCGCCCTGGACAACCGCCTCGCGGTTCTGGCCACCGCCGTGGGGCTGTTGCTGACGGCGGTGGGAATCGTGCGCAGCGGGATCACGCCGTTCCAATTGTTTCCGAAGATCGACGCCAACCGGCTCCGGGCGCAGATCGGTTTTCCCGACGGCACTCCCGCGAGCGTCACCGAGGAGGCGGCCGATCGGCTCGAGCGCGCCGCGTTCGCGACGGCCAGGAAATTCTCGCCGCCGGGGTCGTCGATCGTCGAACTGGTCAACACCACCGTCGGGCAGGTGGTGGCGATGGGCGAGGTGGGCCCCGACGCCCGTGCCGGTGGAAGCCACGTCGCCGGAGTGAACGTCGAGCTCGTCGAGGCGGAGCTGCGCGACGTCACCAGCGAGCAATTCATCAGCGAGTGGCGGAAGGCGGCCGGCGAGTTTCCGGGAATCGACAAGCTGGTGTTCGGCACCGAGAACATCGGCCCCGGCGGCAAGGCGATCGAGTTCAAGCTCCTCGCCCCTGCCGATGAGGAAGCCGTCCGCCAGCTCGAGGCTGCCGTCGAACGCTGCAAGGACTGGCTCGCCCGTTATCCCGGGGTGATCGACATCGACGACGACTCGCGCCCCGGGAAGTGGGAATACCAGCTGCGGGTCAAGCCGCGGGCCGAAGCGATGGGCGTGTCGCTCGCCGACCTCGCGGCCACGATCCGCTCGAGCTATTACGGCGAGGAAGTGATGCGGCTCCAGCGCGGCCGCCACGAGGTGAAGCTGATGGTCCGCTATCCCCGCGACGAGCGGCGCAGCCTCGCCACGCTCGACGAAGTGCGCGTGACCGGTCCCGACGGCACGCAGCGGCCGGTCAGCGAGCTGGCCGACGTGGCGATCGTCCGCGGCTACAACGAGATCAACCGCCTCGGGCAGAAACGGTCGATCTCGGTGATCGCCGACATCGACGTCGCCCAGAGCACGCTCACCAGTTCGCAGATCACCGGCGACATGCAGCGCCGGCTGATGCCCGACCTGCTCAAGGAGTTCCCCCTGGTCCGCGTCCGCTGGGAAGGGGAGCAGGAGCAGACGCAGGAATCGCTCGACAGTCTGTTCGTGGGGTTCGTGGTCGCGTTGTTCGCGATGTTCGTCCTGCTGACGATGGAGTTCAAGAGTTATTTCCAGCCGCTGCTGATCATCGCCATCATCCCGTTCGGCTGTGCCGGGGCGGTGTTCGGCCACGCCCTGATGGGGATGCCGCTGACGCTGTTCAGCATGTTCGGGTTGGTGGCGCTGTCGGGGGTCGTGGTCAACGACTCGATCGTGCTCATCGACTTCATCAATGCCCGCGTGCGCGAAGGGAAGCCCCTGCGGCAGGCGCTGCGCGAGGCGGGGTGCGTCAGGTTCCGGCCGGTGTTCCTCACCAGCATCACGACGATCGGCGGCCTGCTTCCACTGCTGTTCGAGACCAGCTTCCAGGCCCAATTCCTGATCCCGATGGCGACCGCCCTGGCGTTCGGACTGGCGACGACGACGCTGCTCGTGTTGATCCTCGTGCCGGTGATGTACTCCTTCTTCGGCACGAGCGCCCGCGAGGATCACGAAGAGGAGTATCTGGGCGGGGCGACGACGGCCAGCACCGTCGATCCCGACGAGGCGGAGCAGGAGTGGCTCCCGGACCATCTCCGCGAGCCGGCGGTGCGCTAGCTTTCCGTGGACAAAGCCCTCCATGGCCCTACCGGCCGCGGGCCGGCCGGCTCAGGGAGCCCACTTGGGCGACCGCGGGAAACGCCGAGGGTTTCCCGGGTCGCCGTCGGCCGCATCCGGCGGCCGGTCACTTCCCGAGCAGGAAGTGGCAGATGTCGCCGTCCTGCATGACGTATTCCTTGCCCTCGACGCGCAGCTTGCCGTGGGCGCGGATCTCCTTCTCGGAGCGGTACTGTTCGAGGTCGTCGAGCGAATAGATCTCGGCGCGGACGAACTGTTTCTCGAAGTCGCTGTGGATCACGCCGGCCGCCTTCGGGGCGCTGGTGCCGACGGGGATCGTCCAGGCGCGGACCTCCTTCTCGCCGGCGGTGAAGTAGCTCTGCAGGCCGAGCGTGCGGTAGGCGGCGCGGGCGAGGACCGCCAGCGCCGGCTCGGCAAGGCCGGCGCCGGCGAGCATCTCGGCGCGGTCGGCGGCATCGAGCTCGGCGATCTCCGCCTCGAGCTTGGCACACACCGGCACCACCTCCGCCCCGGCCCGGGCCGCCACCTCGCGGACCCGCGTGACCAGCGCACCGGTGCCCGCCAGATCCCCCTCGTCGACGTTGGCGACGTACAGGATCGGCTTGGCCGACAGCAGGCCGAGCTCCTTCACCGCCGCCCGCTCGGCGTCGTCGAGTGGGAGCGTCCGCAGCGGCTGCTCGCCGCCGAGGTGGGCAAGGCACCGGCGCATGACCTCGACCTTCAGCCGGGCCTCCTTGTCGGTGCTCTTGGCGGCGCGCTCCGCCTTGGGAAGCAGGTTCTCGAGGTGCTGGAGGTCGGCGAGGATCAGCTCCAATTCGATCGTCTCCATGTCGGCGACCGGATCGACCTTGCCGGCGACATGGATCACGTCGGGATCCTCGAAGCAGCGGACCACCTGGAGGATCGCGTCGACCTCGCGGATGTGGGCGAGGAACTTGTTGCCCAGCCCCTGGCCCTCGCTGGCGCCCTTCACGATTCCCGCGATGTCGACGAGCTTGAGCGCGGCGGGAACGAGTTTCTGCGGCGGGATCAACGCGGCGATCCGGCCGAGGCGCGTGTCGGGCACGCTCACCATCCCCTCGTTGGGCTCGATCGTGCAGAATGGATAGTTGGCGCTCTGGGCCGCTTTCGACATCGTCAGCGCGTTGAACAGGGTGCTCTTGCCGACGTTGGGAAGACCGACGATGCCCGCTTCCATCCGCTCGTGCTCCGGTGCCGCGTCCGCCGCCGGTGACGCCGGCCGCGGGAGGAGCCATCTTGCCACCTTCGGCCGGCCGCTCCCAGGGTCTGCCGCCATCCGGCCGCTGCCGGCGGGATTCTTCCTCCGCCCTGCCGACCGCGTCGCCCGAGATCTCCTCGGCTGCCGGCTCGCCGTCCGCGCCGCCGACGGCACTGTCCTGAGGCACGTGGTCCACGAGACGGAGGCCTACCTCGGGGCGCACGACCTGGCCTGCCACGGCCGTAGCGGCCCGACCCGTCGCAACGCGACGATGTTCGGTCCCGGGGGCCACTGGTACGTCTATCTCTGCTATGGCATGCACTGGATGCTCAATGCCGTCACCGGTCCCGCCGGCGTCCCGGCCGCGGTACTGATCCGTGGGGCGGGGGAGTTGAGCGGGCCGGGGCGCGTGACGCGCGGCCTCGGCATCGACCGTCGCCACGACGGCGGTCCGGTGGCCCCGGCCACGGGGCTGTGGCTCGAGCGCGGGGACGACGTGCCCCGGCGGTGGGTGGAACGGACGGCGCGGATCGGCGTCGACTATGCCGGCGCCTGGGCCGCCAAGCCACTGCGGTTCCTGATCGATCCATCTCGGATTGGCGTCACTTCGGCGGATCCGCCGCCGGCGAAGACCGGGTCCTGAGGGATCCGCCCCGTATCCTGCCCCGCGGCCCGGCCGGAGGTTGGTGGGCACGGCGCACGAGGACGGCGCTGCTATGATGGAGGGTCAGGATCCGGGCGGCCGCTGTGCCGCGCCGTGACGGGACGGTTTCATCCGGAGGGGTTGAGCATGACGCTGCGGGGCGTGAAGGGATGGCGGGCCGCGGGCCGCGTCGCCACGGTGCTCGGGGGACTCCTGCTCACGGGAGGTGTGATGATGGCGGCCGACGGGGAGACGAAGCGGGCCAAGGCGACGTTCGCCGGCGGGTGCTTTTGGTGCACCGAGGCGGTGTACGCCGAGATCAAGGGGGTCGAGTCGGTCGAGAGCGGCTACATCGGCGGCAAGGTTCCCAATCCGACCTACCAGCAGGTCTGCACCGGGATGACCGGCCACGCCGAGGCTGTCGAGATCACCTACGACCCCGCCCAGGTGCCGTTCGAGAAACTGCTCGAGATCTTCTTCACGACGCACGACCCGACGACGCTCAACCGGCAGGGCCCCGACGTCGGCCCGCAGTACCGGTCCGGCATCTTTTTCCACGACGACGAGCAGAAGCGGATCGCGGTCGAGGTGATCCGGCGGCTCGACCAGGCGCGGGTCTTCCCCGGTCGGATCGTCACCGAGGTCACGCCCGCGTCGACCTTCTACCCGGCCGAGGACTACCACCAGGACTACTTTGCCAAGAATACGTTCGATCGCTATTGCCAAGCCCAGGCGGCGCCGAAAGTCGCCAAGACGCGCAAGCTCTTCAAAGACCTCCTCAAGGAACAGGGGCGGTGAGACGTCGGGCGCGCGGCATCGTCGTCTGCCTGCTGGCGATCGCAGGGTGCGGCCGGGCGACTCCGGAGCCGCCGCCCGGCACGATCGGCTCCGCCGCCGACGGCGGCGTGTCGGCGGAGGTCGCCGACACGGTCCGTCGGTTCTGTGGTGACTGCCATGCCCTGCCCGATGGGACCAGTTTTGCGCGGGAAGACTGGCCCCGCGAGGTGCGGCAGGGGTTCGTGTTCTACGAGCGGTCGCTGCGCAGCGACCTGAAACGGCCCCCGGAAGCGGAGACGGTGCGCCTCTTCCAAGCCTCGGCACCCGAGGCTCTGCGCATCGACCGAGCGGCCGACCGCGTGGAGGCCGAACCGCCCGTGGTGTTCGAGCCGCTGCGGCTCGCCGCCGGCAGCGAACGGCCGTCGCCGGTGATCGCCCACGTGCTGTGGCGCCCGGACGAACGCGTCCTGTTCACCTCCGACATGCGCTCCGGAGAGGTCAGCCGCTGGACGCTCGACGTCGCGCCGGGGGGCGGCGAAGGCACCGTCTCGAGCACGCCGGTCACGCGTGTCTCGCACGCCTGTCGGCTCACGCCGACGTCGTCGGGCAGCGATCCCGCAGGGTGGCTGCTCGCCGATCTCGGCTCGTTCAACGTCGTCGACCATGATCGGGGACGCGTGCTGCGGATGACTGCCGGCGGTGGCGTGGAGACTGTGCTCGGAAGGCTGTCGCGGGTGGTCGAGGTGCAGCCCTGGCCCGCGGGCGGCGGGGTCGTCGTCGCCGAGTTCGGCTGGCGCGCGACCGGGGCGCTGCGGATGGTGCCTGCGGACGGAGGGGCAGCCACGATCCTCGACGCCCGTCACGGGGCGCTCGGGGTGCGTGTCGCCGATCTCGACGGTGACGGCCACGATGACATCGTCTCCGCGTTCGCCCAGGAGCACGAGACGGTCGACTTTTACTGGGGCCGCGACGGCGGGGACGTGGAGCACGCGACGATCCACCGTTTCCCCGATCCCTCGTGGGGCTCGAGCGGCTTCGAGATCGCCGACCTCGATGCCGACGGCCGCCTCGACATCCTCCACACCAACGGCGACATGATGGACAGCGGGATTGCCAAGCCCTACCACGGTGTCCGCTGGCTTCGCAACGAAGGGGGGCGGGCATTCACGTGCCACGAGCTGATCCGGATGCCAGCGGCATCGCAGGCGTCAGCCGCCGATCTCGACGGTGACGGCGATCTCGACGTCGTCGTGTCCGCGCTGCATCCGTGGGCCGCCGGCAGCCCCGCCGGCACGTTCGCGGCCCTGCTGTGGCTCGAGCAGCGGCCCGGCGGCGAGTTCGCCCCCCACACCATCGCCCTCGACCGCTGCGACCACGCCTCGTTCACGGTCGCCGACGTCGATCGGGACGGACGCCCCGACCTCGTCGCCGGCGTCTGGCGCCCCGACGAAAAGGGGCCGGCCGAGGCGCCGCTGCGTGTCTGGCTCAATCGGCCCGCTTCCGTGGCCGATCCCTTGCATTCCGACGGCGGCCGTCGGTAGACTCTTCCCGTGTGGGGGGGGATGGTCTCGATGGCACGAGCGTGCGACGTCGCGCGCGACAGGTCAGGCCGTCCATCCATCGAATCGTTCGTTTCTCGGCAGATGCGTCATTTATTCTTCTCCTGCGGGGAATCCAGAGGTGCTCCATGAGCCATGTTGACCGTCGAACTCCGCGACGTGGTTTCACCCTCGTCGAATTGCTGGTGGTGATCGCCATCATCGGCACGCTCGTCGGACTGCTGCTTCCGGCCGTTCAGGCGGCGCGCGAAGCCGCCCGGCGCAGCAAGTGCAGCAACAACCTCAAGCAGTACGGCTTGGCGATCCACAACCACCACGACTCGAAGCAGATGCTTCCGCAGGCTGCGGAAGTGCCCGGCGCTGCCCCCAACTGGTCCGATGGCTTGGGGTGGCACTCGCAGATCCTGCCCTACGTCGAGTTCGCGCCGCTGTACTCGAAGATCAATTTCGGCTTGGCGGGCAATGGTCCCAGTGCCGGCGATGATCCCGACATCCGCACGCAGTTGATCGACGGCAGGGAGCTCCGCAGCACGCAGCTTCCATTCACTCGCTGCCCGTCGGACACCGGTCCGCCCGACATGTACGGCTGGGCCGAGGGAAGCTACACCGGGTCGCTCGGGTCTCAGTCGACCGGTTCCGCTGACGGGAATTGCAACCAGTGGCAGCAGTTCCGCGAGCAGCCCTACGGCAACGCCGACCATGGCAACGGCGGATCGTTCAACGAAGTGTCCGGCGTGTTCTCGCGCGTCGCCTACTCGCCGAAGGGGATCACGTTCGCCAACGTGTCCGACGGCCTCAGCAAGACGATCATGGTGGGCGAGGTGCTCGTCGAGTGCCACGACCATGTCGAGGGGCTGTGGAGTTGGAACGGCTTCAACAACGCCCACGCGTCGACGGTGGTGCCGATCAACAACCTCACCACCTGCTACAACTCGCAGGCCGAGGCCCAGGCTGCCGGGGCGCAGAACCCCGCCTGCTGGCCGAAGAGCAACTGGAACTACTCGTGGGGCTTCCGCTCGCGGCACCCGGGCGGAGCCGGTTTCCTGATGGGCGACGGTTCGGTGAGATTCGTGGCGGAGAACATCGACCACCAGACCTACCAGTACCTCGGTGGCCGACGCGATCGTCAGAACTTCAACGACAGCAGTTTCTGACCCGCAACACCGGTCGTGGATCGTGGGCCGGCCCCGGTCGGCCCGTCGCGACCATCGGATGATCCTCGTTCCTCCGGCGGCTCCGGCCGCCGGAGGAACCCTCTTTCCCGGAGCCTGTCGTGAACCGCTCGAACATGGTGTGCTGGTCGGGGGTCGTGGCCGGTCTGATCGTGTTCGGTGGTTTCGGGTGCGGTCCATCGGGGCCGGTAACCTCGGGCGTGAGCGGGACGGTGTCGGTCGCCGGTAAGCCGGTCGAGGGGGCCACGGTGACGTTCGTGCCTGAAAAGGGTGCTCCCGTGATGGGAACCACCGACGGGTCGGGCAAGTTCACGATCGCCCAGGCCATCCGCGGTGCCAACAAGGTGAGCATCACCAAGGTCTCGGGTGGCGGGGCAGCGGGTGCTCCTGCGAATCCCACGCCGGCTGACATGGCGAAGATGGCCGCCGCTGCGGCCGGCAAGAAGCAGGAGCAGGGTAAGTCGGAGATTCCGGAGAAGTATGGCCGTGCCGCGAGCAGCGGCTTGACCGCCGAGGTCACGAGCGACACGAAGAAGAACGTGTTCTCGTTCGATCTCAAGGAATGATCGCGGTCGGCATGGGGGGCACTGTCCGATGCCACCGGCCCGCCATCTGACCGGCCGCGAGTGGCGCGTCGCGACGCTGCTGGCGATCGTCGCCCTGATCGTGCTCGTAGCCGCCCGCGGTGATCGCTGGTACCGCGCGCTCGTAACGCGTCGTCTCGACGCCGCCGAAACGGGTGGCGACTACGATTTGGCCCTCGCGTTCCGCGATCGGCTCGACCGCGGCCGCGCGCCCGACGCCGACGGCGCGTTCGAGCGGGGCCGTTTGCTGCGCCGGCGCGGAGACCTGCTCGAGGCCGAGGGATGGTTTCGCACCGCGCTGGCCGCCGGCCACGAGCCGTCGCGCGTGTCGCGGGAGCGACTCCTCGCCGAGGCGCAGTGTGGCGACATCCTCGAGGTCGAGCCGGACGTGCGGAGGCTGATCAGTGACGGGGGAGACGACGCCTTCGCCGCCGAGTGCTATGCGGCGATGGCGGAGGGGTTCCTCAACGCCTTCCGGTTCGTCGATGCCGACCGCTGCCTCGACTATTGGGAGCGGTGGCGCGACGACGACCCCCAACTCCACGCCCTGCACGGCCGGCTCGAAGAGCGCCTCGGGCAGGCCGGAGCGGCCCTCGACGCCTACCGGCGCGGGCTGGCGCTCGCCCCGGGTCGGGTCGATCTCCGCCGCGCCGTCGCGCGCCTCGAATTGGAGGCGGCGCGGCTTCCGGCAGCCGCCGCCGAGTTTGCCGCGGTCCATGCCGCCCGTCCGGACGACGGCAGTGCGCTCGTGGGCCTGGCCCAGTGCCGTCTCCGCGCCGGTGACGTCGCCGGAGGGGAGCGGCTGATCCGCGAGGCGCTGACGCTGGACCTCACCCCACCGGAAGCCGCGGTGGCGCTGGCCGAGTTGGCCCAGATCGCGCTCGAGGAGGGTGAACCACGACGGGCGATCGCGCTGGCTGGGCAGGCGGTCGCCCTCGATCCGCGCAACGAACGCTGCCATCTCGCCCATGCCGCCGGGCTGTCACGGGTCGGCGCGGCAGCCGCGGCGGCCGAGGCCCAGGCCCGGGCACGGACGCTGGCGGATGGTCGCCGCCGCCTGAGCAGCACCCTGATGCTTCTCGGCACGCGCCCCGACGACGCCGATCTCCGCGCCGATGCCGGCGAGATCCTTCTCCAGAACGGCTTCGGCCCTGACGGAATCCGTTGGCTCGAGACCGCCGTCCAGGTCGATCCCCGCCACCAGCGGGCCCGGAAGCGGCTCGCCGAATGGTATGAGTCGGTCGGCGACGAACGTCGTGCCGCCGAGCAGCGGCGCTGGATCGAAGCCACCGGTGACGGGGCCGCCCCATGAGTGAGCTGTCGCGGACGGCGGCGTGGCTCGCCCGCCACGGTCTCCCGCTGCTACTCGTCGGGGTCCTCGGCTGCACGCGGCCGGCACCAATGCCGCCGGGCGGGGGGGCGGGCCCGGCGGCCGCCCTGGAAGACGGCAGCGCGGGGGCTGAGCGATTCGTCGACCGCGCCGCGGACCTCGGGGTCACGTTCACGCACCGCAACGGTGACCAGGCGGACCATTCGACGATCCTCGAATCACTCGGTGGGGGCGTGGGCTGGTTCGACTTCGACCGCGACGGGTGGGTCGACCTCGTCGCCACCGGTGGGGGCGGCTTCGCCCCCGCCGAGCGTATCACGGGGCTCCCCACCGGTCTGTTCCGCAACCAGGCCGGTCGGTCGTTCAGCGCGGTCGCGCGACCGGCCGGCCTGGTGGCCGACGATCTTTACAGCCACGGCGTGGCGATCGGCGACCACGACAACGACGGCTTCCCCGATCTGCTCGTCACCGGCTATGGCGTGCCTCAGTGGTGGCACAACCGCGGCGACGGCACGTTCGCCCGTTTGGCCGCGCCGGGGGGGGAAGACGCGCGGTGGAGTTCGAGCGCCGGCTGGGCCGACGTCGACGGCGACGGCGCCCTCGACCTCTACCTGGCGCGGTACGTCGACTGGTCGTTTGCCAATCATCCCCCCTGCGGCTTCGATCCGAAGCGGCGCGAGATCTGCCCGCCGCGGATGTTCGCCGGGCTGCCTGACTCGCTCTACCTGTCGGACGGTGCGGGGGGGTTCCACGACGCCGCTACGGAGGTCGGCCTGCGCGCCGACGGCAAGGGGCTGGGCGTGCTGCTCGCCGACGTCGACGTCGACGGTGACGTCGACATCTACGTCGCCAACGACACGACCGACAACTTCCTCTACGTCAACGACGGCCACGGCCGCTTCGAGGAGCGCGGCCTGCTGGCTGGTGTGGCCCTCGACGACCGCGGCCTCCCCAACGGCAGCATGGGGGTCGATGTCTGCGACTTCAACCGTGACGGCCGGCCCGACCTGTGGGTCGCCAACTACGAGCAGGAGTCGTTCGCGCTGTACCGCAACGAGGGGCGCTGCCAGTTCCTCCACGTCAGCCGCCGCCACGGGATCAGCGATCTCGGCGGGCTGTTCGTCGGATTCGGCACGGCCTGCGACGATTTCGACCGCGACGGCCGCACCGACATCGCGGTCGCCGACGGTCACGTGATCAAATACCCCGACGTCTCGCCGCGCAAACAGCTGCCGCTGCTGCTGCGTTACGACGGCGCACGGTTCCGCCGCGCGGTGGCCGTGCCGGGCAGCTACTTCGCCGCCGTCCACGAAGGACGCGGGCTGGCCGTCGGCGACTTCGACGGCGACGGCGACGGCGACCTGGCAGTGTCGCACCTCAACGAGCCGCTGGCGGTGCTGGAAAACACCTTCGCCGCGGTCGGTCCGTCGCTGACGGTGGAACTGGTCGGCACGATCGGGAATCGCGACGCCGTCGGCGCGCGTGTCAGCCTGGGCGCGGGGGCCGATATCGTGACGGCGCAGGTCACCGGGGGGGGCAGTTACCTGTCGCACTCGGAGCGCCGGCTGCGCTTGACCAAGCCGGCGGCCCGTGGTCCGTTGACGCTCGTCGTCGTCTGGCCGGCCGGTGGCCGCGAGGAGGTGGTCGTGGACGAGAGCGTCGCCGTGGTGCGCGTCGTGGAGCCGATGGTGGGGGCCGCGGCGGTTGGTCCGGATGGAGCCGCGCCGTGAGCGCGGTGGTGGGGAGGAGACGTCGCCGGCCGTGGTTCGCCGTCGCCGCGCTGGTGGCGGCGACGACCGCTCTGGCGGTCGGCTTCGCGCGCCGGCCGGGCCTGCCGCCGACGAAGCTCATCGCCACGGCGAACGAGGCCCTCGACCGGACAGACCTGCCGGCGGTGCGCGCCACGATCCGGAGCCTCGACGGCCGTGGCGCCGCCGGGGCTGCCGACCTCATCCGGATCCGTCTCCTGCTCGCCCGCGGCTACGTGCAGCCGGCCCTCGACGCGCTCGGCGCGCTGGCTCCGGCCCGCGACGGGGAACCACGCGGCCTGAGGTCGCTCCGCGCGCTGGTGGCCGGCGAAGCGGCGCTGCGCGCCGGCCAGGTTGCCGAGGCCCGGACGTTGCTCGCCGGTGCCGTGGCTGCCGATCCGGCAGCGGTCTCCCCCCACCGTCTGCTGGCCACGATCGCTTACGACACGGGCGCCATCCCCGAGGCGCTCGGGCACCTCGAGGCGGTGCGCCGACTCGTCCCGTCGGATCCGCGCCCGGTCCGATTGTTGGCCCTGATCCACTCCGACTACGAGCGCTACGCCGACGCGGTGGCCTATTACGAGGAGTCGCTCGAGCGCGATCCGGACCAGCCTGACCGCGACGATCTCCTCGCCGAGATGGCCGCCTGCCAGGTGCAGCTCCGCCGCCACGAGGAGGCGCTGGCGACGCTGGCGCGTAACGCCGGTGGCACCCGCGAGCGGCTGCTCGAGGCGGAATGCCGGCTCGCGCTCGGGGAGACCGCCGCGGCGCGGGCCCTCGTCGACGGCATCCTGGCCGAACGTCCCGACGATCCCGCGGCACTCGTGCTGGCCGCCACGATCCGCCTCGAGGATGGCGACGCCCCGGCGGCGCTCGGCCCGCTCGACGAAGCGGTCCGCCTCGCACCGCACGACTACCAGGCGCGGCTCACGCAGGCGCGCGCTCTGGCGACACTCGGTCGCGACGCCGACGCCGCCCGTGCACAGGCGGAGGCGGAGCGGATCCGCCGGGTCCGCGCCGAGTTCGCCGAGCTCCACCAGCAGGCGTGGGACGCGCCGCGCGACCCCGCCGTCCGCCTCCGGCTCGCGGAAGTCGCCGAGTCGCTCGGGCGCCCCGATCTGGCCCGGGTGTGGCGCGAGGCCGCCGCGGCGCTGGCGGGGAAATGATGCGGGCACCCGGCGGCATCCACCGTCGCCGCCTTCAGGCGTCGCCGTAGCGCAGGAGCAACTCCCCCGGTTCGACCGCCGTCCCGGGGGCGACGAGGACCTCGGCGATCGTGCCGTCGCGCTCGGCGTAGACGGTCGTCTCCATCTTCATTGCCTCGAGCGACAGCAACTTCTGGCCCCGCGTGACCGGGTCTCCGGGCTGCACCGCCACGGTCACGACCAGCCCCGGCATCGGCGCGCCGACCTCGCGCACGTCGCCCGCCACCGCCTTCGGCCGGCGCTGGACCGTGCCCTCGAGGCTCCGGTCGGCGATCGACACACTCCGCGGCTGGCCGTTGAGCTCGAAGAACACCGTCCGCGTGCCGTCGGCGTGCGGCTCACCGACGGTCAGCAGGCGGATCACGAGCGTCTTGCCCGGCTCGATGTCGACCGCCAACTCCTCCCCTGGCTTCGGGCCCTCGAGGAAGAACGGCGTGGGGAGCACGCTGACGTCGCCGTAGCGCGCGACGTGGCGGGCGTAGTCCTCGAAGACGCGCGGGTAGAGGAGCCACGAGAGCACGTCGCGCTGCGAGGCCCCGTGACCGAGCACCGCGTTGGCCCGCCCACGGGCGGCTTCGAAGTCGGCCGGGGGCAGCGACGCCCCGGGCCGGCCCGTCACCAGGTCGCCCGACCGCACGACGCGCCGGACGACCTCCGGCGGGAAGCCTCCCGGCGGCTGACCCATCCGCCCCGAGAGGAGATCGATCGCCGACTCGGGGAAGGCCAGTTCGCGACCGGGGCTGAGGAGATCGGCCGCCTGTAATCCGTTGGTCACGAGCATCAGGGCCAGGTCACCGACGGCCTTGCTCGTCGGCGTCACCTTGACGATGTCGCCGAGGAGGCGATTGACGTCGGCGTAGGCGCGGCAGACCTCGTCCCAGCGGTCGGCGAGCCCCAGCGCCCGCGCCTGCTCGAGAAGGTTGGTGAACTGACCGCCGGGCATCTCGTGGAGGTACAGGTCGGCGTCGGGAGCCTTCATCCCGCACTCGAACGGCGTGTAGTGCTCGCGGATCGCACCCCAACTCCGTGCCAACCGGCGGAGGCCGTCGGGATCGAGGCCGGTGTCGCGCGGCGTGTTCCTCAGGGCCTCGGCGAGGGCGTTGAGGCTCGGCTGGCTGGTGAGTCCGGCGAACGGGGCGAAGGCGCCATCGACGGCCGTGGCACCCGCGCGGGCCGCTTCGAGCACCGTCGCCAGACCGGCGCCGGAGGTGTCGTGGGTGTGGAAGTGGATCGGCAGGGCGACCGCGTCGCGGAGCGCCTCCACCAGCCGCGCCGCCGCCGCCGGCTTGCACAGGCCGGCCATGTCCTTGATCGCCAGCAGATGCGCCCCGGCCCGCTCCAGCTCGCGGGCCAGATCGACGTAGTAGGCGAGCGAGTACTTCGTCCGTGCCGGATCGAGGATGTCGCCGGTGTAGCAGATCGCCGCCTCGCAGAGCCCGCCGGAGGCGAGCACGGCGTCGATCGCGACCCGCATGTTGGGAACCCAGTTGAGCGGATCGAAGACCCGGAACAGGTCGATCCCGGCGGCCGCCGACTCGCGGACGAACCCCTCGACGACGTTGTCGGGGTAGTTGGTGTAGCCGACGGCGTTGCTCGCGCGGAGCAGCATCTGGAACAGCACGCCGGGGATCCGTTCGCGGAGCCGGGCCAGCCGGTCCCACGGGCACTCGCGGAGGAAGCGGAGGGCGGTGTCGAACGTCGCCCCGCCCCACATCTCCAGGGAGAACAGGCCGCCGGCGAGCCGTGCGTAGGCGTCGGCCATCGACAGCATGTCGTAGGTCCGCATCCGGGTGGCGAGGAGCGACTGATGGGCGTCGCGCATCGTCGTGTCGGTGACGAGCAGGGCGCGCTCGCCGCGGAGCTCGCGGGCGAACGCATCCGGCCCGAGGGCGCGGAGCCGGTCGCGTGTCCAGGGTGATCGGGGCGCGGTCGTCTCCGGCGCCGGCAGCGGCGCCGGGATTCGGCGGGCGACGGCGGGTCGCCCCCGGACCAACGGATTGCCGTTGACGACCACGTCGGCGAGGTATTCCAGCAGCTTCGTGGCCCGGTCGCGGCGGATCGGGAAGTCGAACAGCGCCGGTGTCTCGTCGATGAACCGCGTCGTGCAGCGCCCGCCGAGAAACTCGGGATGGGTGACGAGGTTGACGAGGAACGGGATGTTGGTCTTCACGCCGCGGACGCGGAACTCCTGCAGGCAGCGCTCGATCCGTGCCGCCGCCTCGGCGTGGGTCAGCCCACGGGCGGTGACCTTGACGAGGAGCGAGTCGAAGTAGGGCGTCACGACGGCGCCGGAGAAAGCGGTCCCGGCGTCGAGCCGGATCCCCATCCCGCTGGCGGAGCGGTAGGCGGTGATCCGACCGTAGTCGGGCAGGAAGCGGTTCTCCGGGTCCTCCGTCGTCACCCGGCACTGGATCGCGCACCCGATCGCCCGCACCGCCGCCTGATCGGCCAGACCGACCAGCGCGTCGGACAACGGCCGTCCCTCGGCGAGGAGCAATTGCCGGCGCACGATGTCGATCCCGGTGATCTCCTCGGTGACGGTGTGCTCGACCTGGATCCGCGGGTTGACCTCGATGAAGTAGAACCGCCCCGTGTCGGCATCGACGAGAAACTCGACCGTCCCGGCGTTCTCGTAGCGCGCCAACTTTCCGATCGCCAGCGCCGCGTTGCAGATCGCCTCGCGGGTCGCCGCCGGCAGGTCGGGGGCGGGGGCGAGCTCGACCACCTTCTGGTGGCGGCGCTGCACCGAGCAGTCGCGCTCGAAGAGATGGACGAGGTTGCCGTGCTCGTCGCCGAGGAGCTGGACCTCGATGTGGCGGGCGCGCTGGATGAACTTCTCGACGAACACGCTGGCGCTGCCGAACGCGGTCTTACTCTCGCGCTGGGCGCTCTCCAGGGCCACGGCCAGCTCGTCGTCGCCGCGCACGACCCGCATCCCGCGGCCACCGCCGCCGTGGGCCGCCTTGAGGATCACCGGCCAACCGAGGTCGACGGCGATCGCGCGGGCGTCGGCGAGGCTCGTCACGGGCCGCGACGAGCCGGCGAGGATCGGCACTCCGGCACGGCGGGCGAGGTCGCGGGCGGCGGTCTTGTCGCCGAGCGTCTCGAGCAGCTCGACGCGCGGCCCGACGAACGTGATCCCGGCGGCCCGGCAGGCGGCGGCGAACTCGGGATTCTCGGAAAGGAAGCCGTAGCCGGGATGGATCGCATCGACGCCGTGCTCACGGGCGACGGCGACGATCGCGTCGACGTCGAGGTAGGAGCGGAGCGGTTCACCCGGTCGGCCGACCGGGTAGGCCTCGTCGGCCTTGAAGCGGTGGAGGGCGAAGCGGTCTTCATGCGCGTAGATCGCGACGGTGCGGATCCCCAATTCGTGTGCCGAGCGGAACACGCGGATGGCGATCTCGCTGCGATTGGCGACCAGCAGCTTGCGGATCGGGCGTGGCATGCGGGGCTTCCTGCAAAACCCGGGGGCGACGGTGCGACGGCGGCCCATCGTACCCGGCGACACGGGGCGTGCGGGGCCGCACCACGGTCAGCCGCGGCGCGGTTCCTCGGCGTACGACGGGCGGAGATAGTCGGGCACGAGCCCGGCCGGATCCTCCTCGACCCCGGCGGCCGCCAGCCCGCTGCCGGCGTCGAGGGCCTCCACCGCGGTCGGCCAGCCGAAGTCGTCGTCGGCCGGCTGGTCGTGGCCGGGCCGCAGGCTGCCGAGCCCGGCGGCGCCCGGGCCAGCCAGCCGCGCTCCGGGTGGAAGCGCGGCGACCAGCGCCTCCGGGACCCACAGCTCGCGCGGCCCGCAGCACCAGCCGGTCGGCGTCTCCGGGGCCGGAGCGACCCGCGTCACCGCGACTTCCCCTCGCCCCGCGGCGAACACCACCCACACCGTCTCTACCCCCTGGCGCGCGACGCGCCGCGCCACGAGCTCCTCGCCACGGACGCCGACCAGCCGCGCGCCCACGGCCCAGGCCAGCGATTTCGCCAGGGTGACGCCGACCCGCAGCCCGGTGAACGACCCCGGACCGCAGACGACCACGACGAGGTCGGTCTCCGCGGCACGAAATCCGGCCGCGGTCGCGACCGCATCCAGCGCCGCGGAGAGGAGTTGTCCGTGCCGGCCACCGTCGTCGAGCGACTGCTCGCACACCCCGGCAGCGCCGGCCGCCGCGACGGTGCCACGTGGCGAGCCGGTCTCGATCGCGACCACCCGCTCCGGCGGTCGCTTGACCCGTGTTTCAGCCATCCGTAGTCTCACCCTGACCGGTCGACGGGGGCCCGGAACCAACGAAAGCGATCCGCGTGAAACGCGCCGTCATCAGTGACATCCACGGCAACCTCGAGGCACTCCAGGCCGTTCTCCGCGACATCGATCGGCAGCGCGTCGACGAGGTGTTCTGCCTCGGTGACATCGTCGGCTACGGTCCCAATCCCTGCGAGTGCGTGAAGCTCGTCCGCGAGCACTGCCGGGTCGTCCTCCTCGGCAATCACGATCAGGCCGCGCTCATCGACCCGGACGGCTTCAACGTCGGCGCCGAGCGCGCGATCTTCTGGACGCGCCGGCAGATCGACCACCACGACAGCCTGCCGCGCAACCGTGCCGACCGCCTCCACGACTGGCTCGGTGAGCTGCGGCGCAGCCACGCCGACGAAGGGCTCCTCTACGTCCACGGCTCGGCGCGCCGGCCGATCGACGAATACGTGTTTCCGGAGGACATCTACAACCCCTTGAAGATGGAACACATCTTCGAGTTGGTGCCGCGCTACTGTTTCCAGGGCCACACCCACATCGGTGGTGTTTTCACCCCCGACCCCGACTTCCGCTACGTCAAGGACAACCTCCCCGGGGGTCAGGAGGACTGGTCGGTCGATCTCCCGGAAGGCAAGGCGATGGTCAACGTCGGGTCGGTCGGCCAACCCCGCGACCACGACCCGCGGGCGTGCTACGTGATCCACGAAGACGAGGCCCGGCTCCGGTTTCGTCGCGTTGCCTATCCCGCCGATCAGACCAGCCGGAAGATCCACGCGATCGCCGACCTCGACAACTACCTCGGCGACAGGCTGCTGCTCGGCAAGTGACGTCTGCCGGCGGCCCGGCCGCCACGCGGAGGCGAGCAGGCAACGAGTGGCAGTCTACCGCGGGCCACGGCGCGTGGACCGCACGTGGCGACCGGGCGGCGGCAACGGGTGGGGATCAGCTATACTCCGGCGAGGTGCGGCGAGATCCCGGTGTCCGCTCCGGCCCCCGCGGACGGCCCCGCGCCGGGTCGTCCCGCCGGACTGATTTCCGGGTGTGGCGGATTGTGCGACCGTGGAACGACGTCTCACCCAGTTCTTGATCATCTCGGTGGCGATCCTGTTCGCCAGCCAGTTGATCCAGGCCCGTCTCTTCCCCCAGCCGGCCAAGGCACCGCCGCGTCCCGCGGCTGCCAATGCCCCCGCCGATCCTGCTCCGGGCGGCGCGGAGGTGGCCAACGCGGAGGGTGAGCCTGTCCCTGGAACGGCGTCCGCGCCGGCCGCCGCCGCGGCACCGCGGGCCGTGATCACCCTCGGCTCGCTCGATCCTTCGCATCCGGCGCGGATGCTCGTCACGCTAACCAGCCTCGGAGGCGCGGTCGAACGGATCGAGCTCTCGGGTGATCGGTTCCACGACCAGGACGATCGCGGGGGCTACCTCGGGCACCTGTCGTTGCGGGCTGACGAGGGAGGGTGCCGCGTCGGCGTCGTCGGTCCCGGCACGCCAGCTGCGGCCGCGGGGCTGCGTCCCGACGACGTGATCACCGCGATCGACGGGGTCGCCGTGGCCGATCCGAAGGACCTGGTCCGTGCGCTCGCCACGCACGCTCCGGGGAGGAGCGTCCGCGTCGCCGTCCGTCGCGCCGGAGGGGCCGAGGATGTCGCCGTGACGCTCGACCGCCGGCCGCTCGAGGTGGTGCGGCCCGAGCGCGATGCGGTGCCGGTCGCGGAGGTGGCTCCCGGTCGGTGCGACCCGCTCTCGTTCCGCGTCTCGGTCGAATCGCTCGGCGAGCGGACGCGTTCCGAGCCGCTCTCCGAACTCCCCGGCCTGGAAATCGCCGAGCGTGACTGGCGGCTGGAGCCGGCGGCCGCCCCCGACACCGTCCGCTTCGCGACCACGCTCGTCGACGGCACGACCATCGTGAAGGAATACGCGCTCGTGCCCGGCGACGAAGGCGGGTACGCGCTGCAGCTGCGCGTCGAGCTCGCGGCGGGCGAGCGCGCGGCGCGGATCGCCTACGCGCTCGACGGCCCGACCGGCCTGCCGACCGAGGGCTGGTGGTATGCCTCGCGGATCGCGCGCGATTGGGGATCGCTCGCTGTCCGTGACGTCGCCCTGCGGTTCGCGGGCGCACCGACGACGATCGAGAGCGGTCTGAAGATCGTCGACGGCGCACTCGAGCACCCCGCCTCGGCCGTGCCCGACGGCAAGCCGCTGGCCTATGCGGGAGTCGACGCGCTGTATTTCGCCGCGGCCCTCATCCCGCATGCCGAGGGGCCGGAGCGGCCGCCGCTCGCCGAGGTACGGCCGCTCGCGGTGGGAGGGTTCCTGCCGGCGGCGCGGAAGAAACTGGTGAACGTCACGCCGCGGCTCGTGTCGCGGACGGTCGATCTCGATCCGGGCACACGGACCGCCCACCGCTACCTCGTGTTCGCCGGCCCGAAGAAACCCGAGTTGCTGGCGCGGTTCGGCCCGCCCGGCGGCACGATGGACGACCTCGTCTACTTCGGGTGGTTCGGCTGGGTCGCGCGGCCGATGATCGCGATCCTCCACGGCCTGTACGCGCTGATCGGCAACTACGGGATCGCGATCCTCCTCCTCACCGTCCTCGTCCGGGGGGCGATGCTGCCGATGAGCAGGCGGCAAGCGCTGTCGGCGCAGAAGATGCAGGCGCTGCAGCCGGAGATGAAGGCGATCGCCGAGAAGTACAAGGACGATCCCGAAAAACGCACACGGGCGACCCAGGAGCTGTGGCGGGCCCACGGCTACAACCCCGCCAGCGGCTGCCTGCCGGTGTTCGTGCAGATTCCCGTGTTGATGGGTCTGTACCGGTCGCTGGCGACCGACGTCGAACTCCGCCAGGCACCGTTGTTCTCCGAGGCGATCCGCTGGTGCTCGAATCTCGCCGCCCCCGACATGGCCTGGGACTGGTCGAGCTACCTGCCGGCGTTCCTCGGTGCCCCGGAGGGCTGGCTGGGGCCGTTCCTCAACATCTTCCCGTTGCTGACCATCGGCCTGTTCCTCTGGCAGCAGCAGCTGTTCATGCCGCCGGCGGTCGACGAGCAGTCGGAGATGCAGCAGCAGGTGATGAAGTACATGACGCTGTTCATGGCGCTGATGTTCTTCAAGGTGCCGTGCGGTTTGTGCCTGTACTTCATCGCCTCGACCCTGTGGGGCATCGGCGAGCGCCTCCTGCTGCCGGCGCCGAAGCTCGCCCCGGCGGCGGGCGTCACGGCGAGCGCCGGGACCGCCGCGGCGCCCCCGGCAGCGCGCCGGCAGGGGCCCTCGGAACGCGGTGCGGCGAATCAACCGGGGTTCCTCGACACGCTCAAGAAGACGTTCGACAAGGCGGTCGCGGCGGCGGACCACCGGCCGCCGGGCAGCCCCGGGGCGACCCGCGCCGACGAGGGCGGCGGTCGTGAGTCCGGGGGCGGGCCGCGCCGCCGCCAGTCGCGCAAGAAGCGCTGAGCCCGACGGGTCGATGCACGATCCGGATGAATTGATCGTCGCCGCGGCGACCCCCGCCGGTTCCGGCGCCCGGGCGATCGTCCGCTTCTCCGGCGCCGGACTCGAGCGACTCGTGGGGACGCTGCTCGATCGGCCCGACGGGACTCGGTGGACCGATCCGACGCGCGCCCCAGGACCACGGCTCGAACCGGTTCGGCTCGCGGCGGCGTGCGGCGCCGACTGGGAGGGGCTTCCGGCGTCGCTTGTCTGGTGGCCCGGCCCCGGCGGCCCGACGGGAGGAGCGCTCGCGGAGTTTCATCTCGTCGCGTCGCCGCACCTCGTCGAGGCGGTGATCGCCGCCGCCTGCCGGGCCGGTGCGCGGCCGGCGCGGGGCGGTGAGTTCAGCCTCCGTGGATTCCTCGCCGGCCGCAGCGATCTGGCGAGCGCCGAGGCCCTGCTCGCCGTGGTCGACGCCCGCGACGCGACGGAGTTGGACGCGGCGCTCGACGCGCTGGCGGGGGGGAGCGGACGGGTGCTGGGAGACATCCGCAACGGGCTCCTCGACCTGGCGGCCGACCTCGAAGCGCTCATCGATTTTGGCGACGAGCGCTCCCCCGACGCGCTGCCGGTCGATACGCGGGCTGCCTGGGCGGCTGTCGTCGAACGGCTCGACGCCGCCACCGCCGCGCTGGCGACACTCGCCGAGCGCCTCGCGGCACGCGGGGCGGGGGGAAGGCACCGTCTCCCGCGCGTGGTGCTCGTCGGTCCTCCCAACGTCGGCAAGAGCAGTCTGTTCAACGCCCTGCTCGGGCGCCCGGCAGCGCTGGTCGCCGACGAGCCGGGAACGACACGGGACTACGTCGACGGCGTGCTGTCGCGCGACGGCCGTCCGGCCTGCCTGCTCGTCGACGTGGCCGGCGACGGCGGCGCGGACGACGGCGACGATCGGCTCACGGCCGTGGCCCGGGAGGTGGCGGCGGCGCAGGCCGCGTCGGCCGACGTGCTCGTCGAGTGCCACGATGCCGCCACGGGTCCGGGCCCGCACCCGGCGCTGCCCGACGGCCGGCGGCGGATCGTGGTCGCGACCCGCTGCGACCGTGGAATCGTCCGCGCCGCGGCGGGGCTCGCGACCAGCGCGGCGACCGGCGCGGGGGTGGCCGCGCTCGCCGCCACGATCGGGGCGGCGGTCGCTTCGCTGCCGCCCGGGGAGTCATCGGCCACGGTCCGCCTCGGGGCCGGGATCGAGTCGGCGCGGCGGGCGATCGCCGCGGCGCGGCCGATCGCGGCGGCGGGGGCGGGCGGCGGCCCCGCCGACGAGGTCGTCGTCGCCAGCGCCGTCGGCCGCGCCGTGGCCGCCCTGGGCGAGGTCACGGGTGTCGACACTCCCGCCGAGTTGATCGAACGGATCTTCGCGCGGCACTGCATCGGAAAATAGGCGCCGGGTGGGACCGGTCAGCGCGGTCGTCCCCGTCGCGTGCCGCCGTCGCGCCGGGCGGCGCGGGCGCTGCCCGCCGGCCCGCGTCCCCGGCCCGGCGGCGCTGCGGCGCTCTCGGATCGCTCCTCGGGGGGCGCGGCGACGAATTTGTCGGCCTGACCGGTGAGCTCGTAAAGGAAGCGGCTCGGCCGGCCGGGGCGCTTCCGCCCCCACTTCGTCCGCGTCAGGCACAGCGACAGCGTCAGCTGGCGCCGGGCCCGCGTCACGCCCACGTAGCACAGGCGCCGTTCCTCGTCGAGGGCGGCCAGTCCGTCGGCGAGGGCCCGGTGGTGGGGAAGCAGCCCCTCCTCCATCCCCATCATCCACACGCAGTCGAACTCCAGCCCCTTGGCGGCATGGAGCGTCATCAGCCGCACCTGGCTGCGCTGCTTGCCCGATTCGGCGAACCGCTCCGTCTCGCGGATCTCGAGGAGCAGGTCGTCGAGGAACCGGCGGACCGCGTCGGCGGGTGCGACCGACGGCGGCAGGGCGCGCTGGTGGGCATCGAGGGCGTCGGCGATCTCGCCGACGCAGGCCCAGCGCGTCGTCGCCTCGTCGGCATCGGTGCTCTCGCCGAGGAGGTACTTCCGGTAGTCGATCTGCTCGAGGAGGGTCCGCAGCCAGGCCGCTGCCCCGCCGCGGGGCAGCGTGGCCGCGCCGTCCACGATCGCCTCGAGGGCCTCGACGCCGGCCGCCGCCGGCGGCGACAGCCGCGCCTCGGCGCGGGCGTGGCGCAGCTCCTGCCACAGGCTGCGGCCGGCGACCGTGGCGGCGGTCCGCGCCTTCTGCACCGTCTGGCCGGAGAGCCCGCGCGGGGGAACGTTGGCGATCCGGGCGATCGCCAGGTCGTCGTCGGGATCGACCGCGAGACGGAGGAAGGCGAGCACGTCCTTGACCTCACGGCGGTCGAAGAACGACCGGCTGCCCACGACCTCGTAGGGAATGCCACGGCGGCGCAGCTCCTGCTCGGGCCCGCGCGTCTGCTCGGCGGTGCGGACGAGGATCGCCGCCTCGTGCGGGGGCATCTCCGCGGCACGGAGCCGACCCTCGAGATCGCCGACCACCGTCCGCGCTTCGTCGGCCTCGTCCTGGGCCTGGATGATGATCGGGTCTGGGCCGTCGGCAAGGGTCGCCGACAGCGTCTTGCCGTGCCGGCGGGTGTTGCAGGCGATCAGGCGGTTGGCGGCGGCGACGATCTGCGGCGACGAGCGGTAGTTCTCCTCGAGGCGCACCGTGACGGTCCCCGGCCAACGGGCGGGGAAGTCGAGGATGTTGCTCACCTGGGCGCCGCGCCAGGCGTAGATCGACTGGTCGTCGTCTCCGACCACGCACAGGCTGCGATGGTCGCGGGCCAGCGCCGTGAGGATCCGCTCCTGGATGACGCTCGTATCCTGGTACTCGTCGACGAGGAGGTGGTCGTAGCGGGCGGCCTCGGCGCGGCGCGCCGTCTCGTCGCCTCCGAGAAGTTCGTCGACGAGCAGGAGGAGGTCGTCGAAATCGACCGCGCCCGCGGTCCGCAGGGCGTCTTGGTACCGCCGGTATCCCGCCGCCGCCAGGGTCCAGGCTTCGGGCGCGTCGACGGGGATCGTGTCGAAGGCGTCGCCGGGACGGACGGCCGTGCACTTCCACCGCCCGATGCGGTCGAGGAGTTGCGCGGGCGCGAGCGTCGCCTCGGGGACGCGCAGCTCCTTGAGCACGCGCCGGGCGATGGTCTCCTGCTCGCCGCGGTCGAGGATCGCGAAGCGCTCGGGATACCCCAGTTGCCGGGCGCGGCGGCGGAGGATCCGCGCGCACAGCGAATGGATCGTGGAGATCTCCGGGCGGGCGGCGGTCCGTCCCTTGCCGGCCCGGGCGAGCATCTCCCGGGCGGCTTTGGTCGTGAACGTGACCGCGAGGATCCGGTCCGGCGCGGCCCCGGCGCGGATCAGCCGCGCGATCCGTCCGATCACGACGCGCGTCTTGCCCGTGCCGGCACCGGCGAGGACGAGCAATGGCCCCGGCGGCGTCTCGACGGCGATCCGCTGCGCGGCATTGAACGAGCCGGGGCGCGGCTGTCCGGCGGGGATGGACGAGGTGGTCGAGGACATCGGCTGACCGGTCGGGACGGAGGCGGGAATGTAGCAGGTGACGCGCGAACCGAGCACCACGCCGCGGTCATGGGTCGCCTTGACGCTGCGGACGGGGCAGTTTCTATTTTCACGAAGAGTTCCGGCGCGGGTGGTCCCCGCCGCGGTCTACAGGCAGCGCGGTTGCGGGAAGGGCGACGGCATGAGACACACGGGAGGGCAGGGTTCGGCCGACGGTTCGCGACGGGAACGCGGCGGGCGGCGGCCCGAACGCCGTGATCGCGGGTCGCGTCCGCGTCGCCAACCCGAAGGCCGGCGCGACGATGCCGACGACGACGCCGACTTCGACGCCGCCGCTGCCCTCGACGTCTCCACGGACGGCGACGACGGGCTCGGGGACGAGCCGCTGTTCGGATCGCAGGTCGCCGAGCTCACCGAGCGCGTGCGGCCCCATCTGCGCGCCATCGGCCTGACGCTGCTCGGCCTGGTCGCGGTGGCTGCGGCGTGGAGCTTCGCTTCCGCCCAGCAGGCGGTGACCAAGCGGCAGAGCTGGGATGCCTATCTGGACGCGATCAACTCGCAACGGGTCGACGCCCTCACCGAGATCGAGAAGCAGTTCCCGGGAATGCCGGCGGCGGCCTGGGCGAAACTGGCCGTCGCCGAGCGATCGCTCGCCGAGGGGGCCGAACTGGCGTTCGTCGACAAGGAAGGGTCGCGGCAGCGGCTCGAGGCGGCGGCCAACGAGTACCGGACGATCCTTGGCCAGCGTCCTGGCGACCTGCTCGCCGAACGGGCGACGCTCGGGCTCGCCAAGGCGAACGAAACCCTCGGTCAACTCGATGCCGCCCGCGACGGCTACCAGGCCCTGGCGAAGGATCATCCGTCATCGCCGCTGGCCGACATCGCCGCCGCCCATGCGACCGCACTCGACGCCGCCCGGACGCGCGACTTTTATTCCTGGTTCACCTCGTGGAATCCGCCCGCCGTCACCCCGACGGATGCCGGCACGACTGCCCCGGCCGGTGCCGCGCCGGTCGCGGCGCCGGCGGCCACGGGACCCGATGCCTCGGGTGGGGCTCCCGCCACCGGCGCGGATCCGCCGCGCGGGGAGTGAGCGCTGGACGCCGCTTCGCCAGGCGACGACGAACGCTCCGACGACAGCGGCGCCGCCGCCGCGCATGACGGCCCCGAGGTCGTGGCCTCGGAACCGCGCTCGTTCGCCGTGACGGCCGACGCCGCCGGACAGCGGCTCGATGCCTGGCTGGCCCGGCTTCTCCCGGAAACCAGCCGCTCGGCGATCACGCGCGCGATCGCCGCCGGCGCGGCGACCATCGACGGCGTGCCGGCGCGGCCGGCGCAGTTGGTCAAGGCGGGGAGCACCGTCACGTTCGCCGTCCCGGAACCGCCGCCGCGGGGGCCGGAGGCGGAGGACATCCCCCTCGTGTTCCTTCACCGCGACGACGACATCGCCGCCGTCGACAAGCCGGCGGGGATGGTCGTCCATCCCGCCAAGGGCAACTGGCGCGGGACCCTCGCCGGTGCGCTCCGCTGGCATCTCGCCGCCGACGGTGCCGGAGGATTGTCGACCGTCGGCGGGCCGACGCGCCCGGGGATCGTCCACCGCCTCGACCGCGACACCAGCGGCGTGATCGTCGTCGCCCGGACGGAGCAGGCCCATCACCGGCTGGCGAAACAGTTCGAGCGCCGAACGGTGGCGAAGACCTACCTGGCGATCGTCCACGGGGAGCCGCGCTTCGACCGCGACGAGATCGACCTGCCGATCGGGATCCACCCCTACCAGCGCGAGAAGATGGCCGTCCGCGCCGACCACTCCACGAGCCGGCCGGCCCAGACACGGTACGAGGTGCTCGAACGCTTCGGCCGGCTGGCGTTGGTGCGCGTCTCGCCCCGCACCGGGCGGACGCACCAGATCCGCGTCCACCTCGCCGCGATCGGCTGTCCGGTGCTCGCCGACGTGCTCTACTCGGGCCGGGCATCGATCGACCCGGCGTGGCTCGGCCTCCCGGAAGGCCCGCCGCTGCTGTCGCGGCAGGCGCTCCATGCCGCCCACCTCGAGATCGATCACCCGGCGTCCGGCGAGCGGCTGGCGTTCGAGGCGCCGCTGCCCGCCGACATGGCGGCCTTGCTGGCGGCCGTGCGCGGGGTTTGATCGGGAGTCGCGGGGTCGTCGCCGAGCAGGAGGAGCGCCCGCGGCAGCGTCGAATCGACGACGCGCGACAGGGCGATCACGAATCCCGCCGCACCGTCACGCCACCCCGACTGCAGCACGTAGGCCTTGGCGAACGCGCCGGCGGCCCGCCAGGGCAGGGCCCACACCCGCGGCCGCTCGCCCGCGGCACGGATCAGCCCGGCTTTCGGGTGCGCGTAGCGGACCGCGCGGAGGATGATGTCGGCGGCCGTCGGAAAGCCGTGGTGGAGGATCGACCCGGCGAGGAGCCGCGGCTGGCCGGGTGCCACGACACGCTCGTGAACGGCGAGCGCCGTGATCTCACCGGTCCGCCGGTTGAAGAGCCGCACCACCTGTTCGCCCCCCCAGGGACCGTGGTGGATCTCCCGTCGGCCGACGAACGTCCGCCGGCGGAAGGCATAGCTGGCGGTGGGGTCGTCGAGCGCGAGGAGGCGGACCGCGGCTGCCGCCCCGTCGTCGAGCCGTTCGTCGGCGTCGAGCGACAGGATCCAGTCGTGGCGGGCGAGCTCGACCGCGCGGCGCTTCTGGGGACCGTAGCCGAGGAACGGCTGGTGCTCGACGCGTGCGCCGGCGGCACGGGCCAGTTCGGGGCTGCCGTCGGTCGATCCGGAATCGAGCACCAGCCGCTCGCTGCAGAACGCCACGCTCTCGAGCGCCGCCCGCAGTTCACTACCGCCGTCCCGGCAGATGATCACCGCCGAGATCGGTTCCGGCGCGGGCATGGCGGGGTCACCGACGGGGGAACGGGGCGGGGCGATCGGCGGCCGGGCCACCGGCCGACGGCGTGTGGAGGCCGGTGGCGCCGATGTCCGGCGGAGCGGCACCCGGCTCGTGGCCGTCGTCGGCGGGGCGCATCGGGAAGGTGAGCACGAACTCCGCCCCGTCGCCGACACGGCTCGAGACGACGATATCGCCGTCGTGCTCGCGGAGGATCTTGCGGCTCACGGTCAATCCCAGGCCGGTACCCCGTGAGCCCTTCGTGGAGACGAACAGCGTGAAGATCCTGTCGAGCTGGTCGGCGGGGATGCCGGGGCCGGTGTCGCGGACCGTGATCCGCGCCTGCTGACGGGCATCGACGGCGACGGTGATCGAGACGCGTCCGTCGGGCCGCCCCTCGACCGCGTCGAGGGCGTTGGTGACGACGTTCAGCACCGCGCGGGAGATCCCCTCGGGATCGAAGCTCATCCGCGGGACGTCGGCCGGCGGCCGCCACTCGAGGACGGTTCCCGCGTCGGTGGCGCGGTGACGGACCGTGTCGACGACGTCGGTGACGACGGCCACGAGATCGCCGGGCACGGCGTCGGGCTCGCGCTCCTTGCTGTAGGAGAGCATGTCCATGACCAGCGACGAGATCTTGCCCTGGTTGCGGGCGACGATCTCCCAGCCCTTGCGCACCAGGGCATCGTCGCCGTTTTCGAGCCCCGTCTCCACCAGATAACTCCCGCCGCGGATCCCCTGGAGGATGTTCTTGATGTGGTGCGAGAGGGTGGCGATCGTCTGCCCGACGCCGGCGAGGCGCTCGGCCTGGACCATCGCCGAGTAGTAGGTGGTGTCCTCGACGGCGAGCGCCGCCTGATGGCCGATCGCGACCATCAGCTTGAGGTGCTCGTCGGTGAAGCGCCGTGGGCCGCTCTTCGCCACCTCCGCCAGGGGTACGGTGGTGTCGACATACAACACGCCGACGGTCCCGTAACGCCCCTGCATCGGCACGCAGATCGCTTCGTGGACGCCGGTCCGGAGCACGCTGTTGCCGCCGCTGAAGCGCTCGTCGTCCTGGGCGTCGCTGGTCAGCACCCCTTCGGTGCGCTCGATCACGTAGTCGAGGATCGTGCGGCTGATGGCCATCGAGCCGGTGGTTCCCGGCCGGCGGTCGCGGCGCGCCGTGGGACGCAGCGCGCCCGTCGCCGGATCGAGGAGCATGATGCAGCCCCGGTCGGCCTCGACCCATTCGAACACGAGGTTCAGGATCCGCGCCAGCAGCTCGTCGATGTCGAGCGTGTGGCTGACGGCGAGGGCCGTCCGGTACATCACCTGGAGGTTGCTACGCGCCCGGGCGAGCCAGCGGTCGTCGGTGTCGCCGGGTGGCGGACCGCCGGCCGAGGGGCCCTCTTCGCGGAGCGTCCGCACGATCCGCGAGCCGTTGTCGGGACCCGCCGGTCCGACGATGTCCACCATACCGGGCGCGGAATCCGCGTCTCGGTCCATCGCGAACAACAGCAGCGTGCGGCCGACCTGAATCTGGTCGCCGCCGGTCAGCTCCGACCGTTCAACGCGCCGGCCGTTGACGAACGTGCCGTTGGAACTCTTCAGGTCGGCGACGACGTAGCCGGCGCCCGCGGGGCGGACTTCGGCGTGCCGGCGCGACACCTCCCCGTCCTGGAGCTGCACGGCATTCCCCGTCTCCCGGCCGATTCCGATCGGCGCGGCCCCCGGCAATGGGAACCGAGCTCCGCGATCGGGCCCTTGGATCACGAACAGCGACGCCACCGCCTCGCCTCGGAGGATTCGCCGAAGGGTATCCGGCCCGGCGCCGGCTTCCCCGGGTCGGCCCGGGACACTCTTCCAGCATATCCGAGTGTCTCCCCCGTCCGTGATTCCCCGGTTGACCGGGGCAGGGGGCCGTGGGGAGGTGACGCGGAGGCGGCACTGCCGTCCTGACTACAATCGGAAGGGTCGTCGGCAGACGCGGGGAGATCCGCGGCCGTGCCGGCACGTTCGGGCACTCGGAGTCTTGGCCATGCACGGCATCGTGAACGGTCGGATGGTGGGGGGAGTCGTCGGCCACGGGGTGCGTGGCAGAGCCTGGCTCCTCGCCGGGGCGCTCCTGACCACCGGCGTGGTGGCGGAAGACAGCTTTCCGGTCGCGGTGCCGGCCGCACCGGCCGCCGTCGCCGTCCCGGTCGAGGGGCCGTCCCGCGACCGGCTGCGGACGATGGTCGAGTGGCTGGCCAGCCCGCAGCGCGAGGGGCGCGGCCCCGGGACCGGTGGCATCGACCGGGCGGCGATCTGGGTGGCGGGCGAATTGGCGGAAATCGGCCTCGAGACCCGGGTCGTCGCCGACGAGCCGTTCCAGAAGTTCCCGATCACACTCGATGCCAAGCCCGGCCCCGACGAGCGCAACCACGTCGAGCTGGTCGGCCCTCCCGGCCCCGACGGCCAGCCGCGCGTCGTCCCCCTGGCACTGAACACCGATTTCACTCCGCTGGCGGCCGGCGGCTCGGGGGCGTTCGACCTGCCGTTGGTGTTCGCCGGCTACGGGATCAGCGCCCCGGCGGAGAAATACGACGACTACGCGCCGCTCCCCCCGGCTGCCGACGGTGCCGCTCCGGCGGCGGTGCCGGCGGGGTTCGCGAAGGGCGCGGCGGTGATCGTCCTCCGTCAGGAGCCGCAGAAGGACGACCCGCACAGCGTGTTCAACGGCAACCAGGCGTCGCAATACGCGGCCCTGACACGCAAGATCGCCAACGCCTCGGAGCACGAGGTCGGGGCGGTCGTGTTTTGCAACGACGCCTCGGCGTCCGACGACGCGATGATGCGCTTCAACCGCGCCGGCAACGGCAGCGACGGACGGACGATCCCGATCCTGCAGATCAAGCGGCAGCCCGTCGACACGATCCTCACCGCCGTCCGCGGCACGGGGCTGGCAGCGGCCGAAAAGGCGATCGACGAGAGTCTCACGCCGCAGAGCGGCCTGCTCGACGGCTGGCGGATCCGCGGCGAGATTCTCGTCGAGCGGCGCGAGACCCAGGCCCGAAACGTCCTGGCGGTCCTCGAGGGGACCGGCGCCGAGGGGATCGCCCCGACGGAGACGGTCGTCGTCGGTGCCCACTACGACCATCTCGGCTTCGGCGGCAGTGAGTCGGCGGCTCCCGGCGTGGAGGCGATCCACCACGGGGCCGACGACAACGCCAGCGGCACGGCATTGCTGATCGAGGTTGCCCGCCAACTCGCGGCCGGTGGCCGCCTCCCTCGGCGGGTGCTGTTCGTCGCCTTCAGCGGCGAGGAGCGCGGTCTCCTCGGCAGCGCGCACTATGCCGCCAATCCCGTGATCGCGCTGGCCGACACGGTGGCGATGGTCAACCTCGACATGGTGGGGCGGATGGAAGGCGACAAGCTCATCATCCACGGCACCGGCACGGGCAGCGGCCTCGACGCCCTCGTCGACCGGCTCACCGCCGCCCACGGTTTCTCCGTCACCAAGGACCCGGGGGGATTCGGGCCGAGCGACCACGCCAGCTTCTACGCGAAGAAGATCCCGGTGCTCCACGTGTTCAGCGGCACGCACGGCGACTACCACCGCCCCACCGATACCGCCGAGAAGATCAACTACGACGGGATGGTGCGGATCGCCCGGATGGTGACCGACGCGGTTCGCGAACTGGCGACGGGGGCGGAGCGCCCGGCGTATATCGAGGTCGCCTCGCGGACGTTCGCACGCGGCGGTGATCGACCCTATTTCGGCAGCATTCCCGATTTCGGCCGGACCGCGAAGGGGTACGCGCTCTCCGGTGTCGCCAAGGATTCGCCCGCCGCCAAGGGGGGCCTCCAGGGGGGCGATCTGGTCGTCCGCATCGGTGACAGCGCCGTGACCGGCCTCGACGACTTCGACAGCGCGCTGCGGAAGTACAAGGGCGGCGACACCGTGACCGTGGTGGTCGAGCGCGACGGCGCCGAAGTCTCCCTCCCGGTGACCCTCGGCGATCCGCGCTGACCTTCCCGGAGCGGCCCCCGTCCGCCGCAGGCCAGCCTCTCCGCCGAGCGCGAAACGAGCCGCCTTTTTGGCCTTGTTTCGCGCTCCGCCCCTTGCCATGATCCCGCCCCCGTCGACCGGTGGGCCAAGGACGGCCCGTCGGTGCCGCGGCCCGACGTCGTGCCCGACGAACCCCAGCAAGGAGTGCGATCCGTGAAGTGGCATTTGGCAGGCTTCCTGGCCGCGGCGAGCGCGATGCAGGTCGTGGCGACGGCGCAGGTTCCCGGTGGCGTGGCCCCGGTGCAGCCGCAGGCGGCGGCCTCCCCCGCCAGCCACGTCGCCGTCATCGACGTCGGCTACGTCTTCAAGAACCACGTCCGCTTCAAGGCGGCGATGGATCGGATGAAGGACGAGGTGATGGCCGCCGAGAACCTCCTCAAGGCCGAGCGCGACCGGATCAACGGCATGATGGAGCAGATCAAGGGCTACAACGTCGGCACCCCGGAATACAAGAAGCTCGAGGCCGACATCGCCAAGGCCCAGGGTGACTTCAACGTCAACGCCCAGTTGCAGAAGAAGGACTTCATGGACCGCGAGGCGAAGGTCTACCTCCAGGTCTACACCGAGGTCGAAAAGGCGGTCGAGCAGTTCGCCCGCGAGCACCGGATCGCGATCGTCCACCGTTTCGACGGCGAGCCGCTCGACGGCAGCGATCGCAACGCGATCCTCCGCGGAATCACCAAGCCGATCGTGTACCTCGAGGCGGGCATCGACATCACCCCTGACGTCCTCAAGATGCTCAATGCGACACCGGTCGCGGCGGCTCCGGCCACGGGCGCCCGGCCCCGCTGAGTTCCTTTCCCGGCGGCGGAGGGCCCCGCGACCACCATGACGCACCTGTCGCGTCCGCGCCCCCAGCGGACCATCGGCCGATCGGTGGCCGTCTCGGGGCGTGGTTACTGGTCGGGGACTCCGGTCCGGGTGGCGTTCGAGCCCGCCGCGGCGGACGCGGGCGTGGTGTTCGTCCGGTCGGACCTCGGTGCCGTCGCCGTGATCCCCGCCCGGATCGGGCATCGGGTCGAGGCCACCCAGCGGACCGTGCTCGCGGCCGGGCCGGCAGAGGTGCAGATGGTGGAACACGTCCTCAGCGCCCTTGCGGCGCTGTGCATCGACAATTGCCGTGTGATCGTCGATGCCGCCGAACTGCCGGGGCTCGATGGGTCGGCGGCCGCGTTCGTGGCGGCCCTCGACGAGGCAGGCAGTGTCGACAGCGGAGCCACGGTGGCGCCGCTCGTGGTCGGCGAGCCGGTGCGTGTCGAGTCCGAGGCGGGATGGATCGAGGCCGGTCCGCCACGCCATGGCCACGATGGCCTGTCGATCGACTACGAGCTCGACTACGGCCCGGGCCCGATCGGGCGGCAGCGGCTCGAGATCCTCGTCACGTCCGACAGCTACCGGCGCGAATTGGCCGGGGCGCGGACGTTCCTCGGTATCGACGAGGCCCGGCGGCTGCAGGCGTCGGGGCTCGGCCGCGCGGTGTCGACGAGTGATCTGGTGATCTTCGGCCCCGACGGTCCGGTGGACAACGCCCTGCGCTGGCCCGACGAGTGCGTCCGGCACAAGGTGCTCGACGCCGTCGGGGATCTGGCGCTGGCCGGCCGGCCAATCGTCGGCCACATCCGTGCCCATCGCAGCGGCCACCGCCTCAACGCGGCGCTCGTCGAGACACTCCTCGCGACGGTCGCACCCCCGGCGGCCGCCTGACTTATTCCTCCGACTCCGTACGACCGATGACGGTGCTGCCCAGCCAACCCGCCGCCGATCCGTCGCCCGCCACGGGCGAGACGATCGTGCACCCCACGGCCGTCGTCGCCGCCGGCGCGCGCCTCGGGCCCGGCGTGCGCGTCGGGGCGCTGTGCGTGGTCTCCGCCGAGGCGGTGATCGGCACCGGCACGGTTCTCGAGAGCGGCGTCACGATCATGGGCGACGTCCGCATCGGCGCCCGCAACCGGATCTTCCCCGGCGCGGTGCTCGGCGGCGACCCGCAGGACGTCAGCTACCGGGGGAGCCCGGCCCGGGTCGAGATTGGCGACGACAACGTGATCCGCGAAGGGGTGACGATCAACCGTGGCACGGAGAAGGAGCAAGGGCTGACCGTGGTCGGGAGCCACAACTACCTGATGGCCTGCTGCCACGTCGCCCACGACTGTCGGATCGGTGACCACGTGATCATCGCCAACGGCACGCTCCTCGGTGGCCACGTCCGCGTCCATTCCCACGCCTCGCTGTCGGGGGGCGTGGCGGTCCACCACTGGGTGACGATCGGCGGCTGGTCGTTCGTCGCCGGGCTGTCGCGCGTGCTCCACGACGTGCCGCCGTACATGCTCGTCGAAGGGTCACCCGCCCGGCCCCGCTGCATCAACCTCGTGGCCCTGCGCCGCGGTGGCTTCCCAGCCGAGTCGGTGGCCGCCCTCGTCGAGACGCATCGGCTCCTGTACCGCGCCTGCGTCGGCCTCGACGCCGCGCGCGAAAGCCTCCGGGCGCGGCAACTGGTCGGCACGGAAGTCGACGGCGTCCTCGAGTTCTTCGCCCGGCAGCTGGCGGGGCGCCACGGCCGGGCACGCGAAGGGAGGAGGGCCGCATGAGTCGGACGACCGTCGCCGTGATCGGGTGCGGCCACCTGGGAACGATCCACGCCCGCTTGCTGGCGGCCCGTGCCGATGCGGAGCTCGTGGCCGTCGTCGATCCCGACCCGACGGCGCGGGAGCGCGTCGCCGTGGCCCACGGGTGCCGCGCCCTGGCGGAGCCGGGGGAGCTCGTCGGCATCGTGTCGGCGGCCGTCGTCGCCGCGCCGACCGCGCTCCACGCCGCCGTCAGCCTGCCGCTGCTGACCGGGGGGATCGATCTGCTCGTCGAGAAGCCACTGGCGGCCGACGTCGAATCGGCGCGGTCGATCGTCACCGCGGCGCGGCGGCTCGGGCGGATCGTCGCCGTCGGGCACGTCGAGCGTTTCAATCCGGCCTGGAATCTCGTCGCCGACCGTCTCGGCACGGTCGGCGCGATCGAGACGCGCCGCCTGGCGCCGTTCAGCTATCGGTCACTCGACGTCGGCGTGGTCCACGACCTGCTGATCCACGACATCGACCTGGTGCTGTCGCTGCGCCCCGGGCGGCTGGTCGGGGTCGACGCCCGGGGGTTGACGGCCACCGGCGGTCACGAGGATGCGGTCCGTGCGCGGCTCGAGTTCGCATCGGGTCTGGTCGCCGACCTCGTCGCCTCGCGGATCCACCCCGAGGCCGAGCGCCGGGCGACGCTGTGGACCAGCGAGGGAATGTTCACGGTCGACATGCACGCCCGGACCGCCGACTGCCTCCTCCCGGCGACGGGCGTCCGCGACGGCTCCTGGTCGGCGGAGGCCGTACCCCCGGCCGAGCGCTCGGCCGCACGCGAGGCGTTCTTCGGCACGGTCATCGTGCGCGAGCGATTCGAAGCCGCGGCCGATGCCAACGCGCTGGTCGAGGAGCAGGGCGACTTCCTCGCTGCGGTGCGCGAGCGGACCGAGCCGCGTGTGAGTGCCGCCGACGGCGCGGCGGCGGTCGAGATCGCCCACCGCGTCCTCGACGTACTCCACACCACGTCGTTTCGACGTGAACGGTCCGGGCCGCTGCCCGTGCCGGTGCCGCGCTGGCCGGTGCGGCGCACCGCCTGAGCGGTCTGTCTGGCCGGGCGAAGCCGCCCGGACCCCCCCGTTCCACCGTCCGGGGGCGAGCCATCGTTCGTTTTCCCGGAGCTCCCGATGATCCGAGCCGTCAGCGTCGCGCCGATCGCACTGGCCGTGCTCTCCAGCCTGGCGGCGGTCGGCGCGCTCCGTGCAGCCGATGCACCAGGCCACCCCGCCAAGCCGGCCCTGACGCCGATCCTCTTCGAAGGCTTCGGGCTCGAGGAGTTCGAGGGGGCGGAATCGATCGTCTGCGCCCTGCGGCACAGCGACGTCAGGCCGACGGTGCCGTCGCGCTCGCTCGACCTGCGTGTCCGCGGTCCCACGGGGGTGGAGTCGATCGCCGCGCCGGTGGTCGCCGAGATCCGCAGCCGGGTCCAGGGGATCGATGTCGCCGCCGGTGTGCAGGCCGACAGGTGGATGGTGGCCGAGGGACCCAATCGCGTTCTCGGCACCGTCGGGATCGCCGCCTCGCACGAGCGCGGGAGGCAGTCGCTCGAGCTGAAGACGGCCGTCGGCCAGGGGGACCGGGCGCCGCGGCTGACCGTCGAGGTCGGTCCCCGGATCGAGCGTCGCCTCCGGCGCGGCGTGCTCCTGTTTCTCGACGGCAAAGCCGTGGCACAGTCGCTCCGTGAGGACCAGCGCTCCGGTGGCGGGCTCGCCAGCCCGACCTTCGAGCGAATGGGACTCATCGGCCTTACCGGCCGCGCCGGATTGCAGCGCTGAGCCCCCCGCTGGTTCCGGCGGGCCGTCAGGCGAGATCGCGGTCCTGGAACAGGACCAGGGCGATCAGCAACGCGACCGCCGAATACAGCCCGGCGTACAGCGCCGCCCAGCCGAGGTAGCTCCACGGCACGGGCACACCGCCGACGACTGCCGCTTCGATCGTGAAGTGCTCGAGCACCGGCAGGATCGTCGCGAACAGCTTGCCGACGAAGCGCACGATCGGGAGCTTGCCGACGCTCGACTGCACGATCAGCGGCACGAGGTGACCGAGCGCGTAGACCGTGAAGCAGATCACCAGGTTCGGGACCATCCCCAACCGCGTGGAGACAGCCAAGCTGACCGCGCCGAGGAGGATCGTCTCCAGCAGCGACAGCGCCAGCCCGGGCACCACGGTGATCATCTCCTGGGCACAGTCGCGCCACACGGGGTCGAGCTTCGACCCTTCGCGGGCGTCGTACACGACCTTCAGGCTGGTGGTCGCCATCAGGATCGTGCCGAGGATCAGGAACACCAGCAGGGCCACGAGCACGAGGCCGGCGAACTTGCCGAGCACGAATTGGACGCGGGTCAGTGGTTTGGAGAGTACGGTCAATGCCGTCCGCCCCTCGATCTCCTCGGCAACCGACACGCTCGCCGTCCAGACCACGACCAACAGCGCGAGCACCTTGATCAGCGTCAGACCGCTGTCTTTGAGCATCTTCACGTCCTCGCCGAACGTGTTGTACGGGACGACGATGAACGCCAGCAGGAGCACGGCACCGAGGATCAGCGCGACGGCGAACACCGGCTGTCCGATCGCCTCCTTCGTGGTCGCCGAGGCGACGGCGGCCACGCGCCGCGGCACGAGCCGGAACAGGTAGTACAGGGCCGCCAGGGTGAGGAGAGACACGACCGTCCAGGGAAGGATCGCCGCCTCGGGGAACTCGGGCACGAGCCCGGTGCGGATCGTCAGCGGCACCGCCGCGGTTCCGGCGTTGGTCACCTCGAGCTGTGCGCGGGCGCCGACGAACGGCGTCGTCTCGGCCGCACCGCGCTCCCAGCGCCACGCTTTGTTCGGCTGCAGATCGATCTCCGGAACCTTCGACAGGGCGAAGCCCTCGATCGGCTGCTGCGTGCGGACGAGCAGCTGGGCCGGCGCCTCGATTTCGAAGAACGCCAATTCCTGGGGACGGATGTCGATCGGTACCGGCGCGAGCGTGGCGTTCGCCGGGATCGACACCGTCCGCTCGATGGCGTTCATGGTGGCGTATCGAGCGAGCGAGCGGGCGATCGACGCCACCGGCACAAGTGGCGTCAGCGCCACCGCCACGGCCGACAGCGCCAGCAGCAGCCAGGCCATCGGCCCGGCGAAACCGTCGCCGAGGCTCGTCCTGGCCTCCGCGGCGAGCCGCGGGCGGACCAGCTGCAGCAACCCCCAGGCCGCGAGGATGACGAGCGTCGCCACCAGTGCTCCGGTGGCGACCAGCCAGATCGGGGGAAGGGCGACGGACCAGCGATTCGCGAAGAGCGGTGTCATGATCGGCAGGGGGCGATCGGGGGGGGAACGGGCCCGGCCGGTCCGCCGGCCGGGCCGCCGAGGAGTTTACACCGGTTCGGCGCCGCCGGCGCCCTGCGGGTCGCCTGCCCCGGACGTTTCCGGGATCGCGGACGGGCCGGCGAGGACGGTCGCCGCGGGCCCGTGCAGCGGCCAGGAGTCCATCACCCGGTGAAGGTCGTCGAGCGACAGCCCCTCGACGATCGCCAGATCGTCGGCCACCGACCGGTACCGGCCCGACCGGGCCCATTCGAGGCCGACGCTGAACAGCCTCCGCCGCGGCCGCTCGCCGACGAGCACGACGCGGCCGGCGAGTTTGTTGCGTGCCTGTTCCAACTCGGCGGCGGTGATCCCGCTGCGGGCGGCCTCGGCGTAGATCCCCGTCACCTCGTCGAGAAGGGCGGGCGCGTCGCCGGCCTCGCAGGCCAGTTGGGTCGCGAACAGCCCGGCGTCGCGGAAGTCTTGGTGGTGGCACGAAGCCTGCTCGGCCGTTCCCGGATCGACGAGAGCCCAGTAGAGACGACTGCCGGAATCGTCGCCGAGGACCGTCGCCAGCAGTTTCGCTGCGAATCGTTCCGGATCGTCGCCGGCCGGACCGGCCGACATCCGCACGCCGTAGGCCAGGGTTGCGGCCGGCCGGACGATCGTCTCGCGCACGTCACCGGTCGGGCCGCGTCCGGCGCGCCAGGTGTCGCGCGCGGAGGGGGGGAGCGCCTCCCACTCGCCGCAATAACGCCGGGCGGTCTCCACCAGCGCCGTGAAGTCGACCGCGCCGGTCGCCGCCAGCACGATGTTGCCAGGAGCGTAACGGCGGACGTGGTACTCGCGCATCGCCTCGACGGGGAGGCTCTCGATCGATTCGACCGTCCCGAGAACGCTGCGCCCCAGCGGGTGCTCCGCGAAGAACGCCGCGCGGCAGCGCTCGTCGGCGCCGAACGGCGGCTGGTCGTCGTACATCCGGATCTCCTCCAGGATGACGAGCTTCTCGGTGGCGAAGTCCTCCGCGCGCAAAGCCGGCCGCATCATCGCCGCCAGCAGGGCGGTGGCCTCGTGCTGCTGCGCGGGGAGGACGGCCGCGTGGTAGACGGTGTCTTCTTCGCTGGTGAACGCGTTGGCGCTGGCCCCCATCCAATCGAAACGACGGTTGATCTCGTCGGCCGACAGTTCGGTCGTCCCCTTGAAGACCATGTGCTCGAGGAAGTGGCTCACGCCCCAGGTGGCGTCGGTCTCGTCACGGGCCCCGGTCTTGACGAAGAATCCGACGCTCGTCGACAGCGCGTCGTCGGTGACCTCGGCGACGATCTCCAGGCCGTTGGGGAGCCGCTCATGCCTGAATGTCATCGGGCACCTCCAGCGGCTCGCGGCCGAGCGACACCACCGTCAGCCCGGCCGGCGGATGGTCCGCCAGCCAGGCCTCGATCGAGTCGACGCTGAGCCGGTCGTAACGATCCAGTTCCTCGGCCAGCGAACGCATCGCCCGGAGGTGGTACCAACGCCGCGCGATGTCGCCGGCGCGGGCGGCGCTCGACTCCTGCTGCATCACCAGCGCGCTCTTCGCCCGTGCCTTGACACGCTCCAGCTCGGCACTTTCGAGCGTGCCCGGAAGCCGCCGGATCTCCGCCAGCATGACGTCGAGCGTCTCCTGGGCGCGGGCAGTGCTCGCGCCGGAGTAGCACACCGCCATGGCGTGATCGCGGAGGGTGTGGTACCCGGCTGAGACGCTGTAGCACAGACCGCGCCGCTCGCGGACCTCGGTGAACAGACGCGAGCTCGAGCCCCCGCCGAGGATCGCCAGGGCCGCCGACGCCTCGTAGGAGGCGTCGGCGGCATACGGGGGCGCCGACCAGCCGAGTGCGATGTGGGTCTGCTGCGAATCGTGATGGACGTGGCGGATCCGCGATCCACGCGGTCCGCTGGCCGGCGGGGCGTCGGCGGCAGTTGCCCAGTCGCCGAACAGTTCCGCCATCCGTTCGACGACCAGCGGCCAGTCGATCCGACCGGCGACGGCGATGATCGTTCCCCGGGGGATCACCCGGCGGGCGACGTAGTCGCGCACCTCGTCGATCCCCAGGGCGGCGACCTCGGCGGAGATCCCTTCGGCCGGCATCCCCCAGGGCGCCGGGTAGTGGAGTTGACGGAGCGCCGACATCGCCCGGTGGGCGGGATCGTCCTCGGTGCCGGCGAGGTTGCGGAGAACCATCTGGCGGGCCGGATCGAGCTCGTCCTCGGGGAGCCGCGGTCGGCGGATGATGTCGGCGTAGATCGGCAGCGCCGCGACGAGCTGGCGTGCGACCATCGCCCCCGCGAAGCTGGCGTGGCTCGTCGACACCGAATGGGCCCACTGTACGCCGGCCCCTTCGAGCGACTCGATCACTTCGCGGCTGCTGCGGTCGCCGGCGCCGCGGAGCATCATCTCGCCGGACAGCGTCGCCAAGCCGCAGCGTCCGGCGCCATCGTGGACGGCACCGGCGGGGAGGTGGAAGGCGACGGCGGCCGATTCCAGCGCCGGCAGCGACTCGCCGAGGAGCACGATCCCGTTGGCAAGCGTCGTCGAGAACAGCTGCTGCTTCAAGGGATACCGATCCTCACCACGCACCCGCTGCCGGCCCCGCGGCCAGTGGAACCGTCGCGGCGAATCCGGACCGGTCGCCGACGTGGTCGACGACTTTGTACACGGTCCGCTGCCGGCGGAAACCCAGCCGCTCGTAGAGCCGCACCGCCCCGCCGTTGTCGGCGGTGACCTCGAGCGTCGCGCGGCCGATCCCCCAGTCGCGGAATCCCGCCAACGCGCGTTCGATCAGCGCGGTGCCGAGGCCGAGCCCGCGGTGACCGGGCACGATCCCGATGTTCTGGATCGAGCCACAGCCACTGTCGTCGATCACGCCCTGGATCGTCCCGCACCAGTCGAGCGACTGCAGCCCCCCGCGGACGTCACCACGGACGATCAGCCAGGTGGCGATCGGCAGGAATCCCGGCTTCTCGCGGATCTCGCGCATCAGCCGCCGGCACCCGTCGAGATCCCCCAGGCAGGGGAAGACGATGGCGTCGATCTCGTCGCGAAACGACCTGAACTTGGTGCGGGCGTGGGTCTCGATGAGGGCTTCGTTCCAGGGGACGAAACGGTATCCGGTCTGCAGCGACGCGGGGCACCGCGGCCGGAGGAGATCCGCCGCCATCCGGAACCGTTTGAAATAGCCCGATGCCATGCCCCACCTCCCTGTCACTGCCGAGACGATACGGCGGTCCTCGTGGACGGTCAACGAACGGGGAGGGGTCAGGACCATTGCACCGTGCCGCCCGGCCGACGCCCTCGCCAATTGTGCCTGCGCCGCGGCCGGCTAGAATCGTTTTTGAGGCTTCGAAAAGTGATTTTTGACCGTCCGAAAACGTGGCCGAAGGTCGCCGCCCTGGTGGGGGTCGCCGCCGGGCTGGCGCTCGCCTCGACCGGGCACGCCCGCGGCGGCGGACCGCGGGTGATGGCGACGACGACGATGGCCGCCGACGTCGCCCGCAGCGTCGTCGGCCCGGACGGAAGTGTCGATTGCCTGCTCGCCCCGGGCATCGACCCCCACAGCTACCGCCCGACCCCCCGTGATGCCGACCGGCTGGCACGGGCCGACGTCGTCGTCGCCTCGGGGTTGAGGCTCGAGGGAAAGCTCGCCGACCTGCTCGGGAGGCTGGCGCGGCGGGTGCCCGTGGTCAGCATCGGCGAGGCGCTTCCCCCCGAACGTCTCCTCGAAGCCGCCGCCGGCATCCCCGATCCGCACGTGTGGTTCGACGCCGGCCTGTGGTCGCTCGCGCCGGGGGTCGTCGCCGAGCGGCTCGCGGAGATCGAGCCGGCCGCGGCCGCCGGCTACCGGCAGCGCGCCGGTGCCCGAGCCGAGCGGCTCCGCGCGGCCGACGACGAGGCCCGGCGCCGGTTGGAAGAGGTGCCGCGGGAACGGCGTGTCCTCGTCACCGCCCACGATGCGTTCCGCTATTTTGGCCGGGCCTACGACGTCGAGGTGGTGGGTGTGCAGGGAACGAGCACCGAGGCGGAGGCCGGCCTGGCCGACATCAACCGGCTCGTCGAGCTGCTGGTGACGAAGCGGATCCCCGCCGTGTTCGTCGAGACGAGTATCTCCGACCGCAATGTCGCGGCGCTGCGCGAGGGTGCCCGGGCACGCGGCCATGCCGTGGCGCTCGGGGGCCGGTTGTTCTCCGATTCGCTCGGCGCCCCGGGCAGCGGCGCCGAGACGCTCGAGGAGGCACTGTCGGCCAACGTCGCCGCGATCGTCGCCGGCCTCGCCGGCGGGGCGGAGCGCTGATGGACGGCGCCGGGGGCGAGGCCATGGCGCCGGTCGTCGAGTTCCACGATGTCACGGTGGCCTATTCCGGCCGGCCGGTGCTGTGGCACGTCGACCTGGTGATCCGCGGGCCGGCCCTGTACGGCATCGTCGGCCCCAATGGGGCCGGCAAGAGCACCCTGCTCAAGGCGGCGCTGGGGCTGGTGCCGCTGGCCGGCGGCCGGGTCACGTTCGACGGCGCCGCGCTGGCGGATTCACGGGCCCGCGTCGGCTACGTGCCGCAGCGGGAGACGGTCGACTGGGGATTCCCGGTCAACGTCATGGACGTCGTGTTGATGGGCACGTACGGCCGGCTCGGATGGTTCCGGCGCCCCGGCCGGCGCGAGCGCGACGTGGCAGGGGAGTGCCTGCGCCGCGTCGGCCTGGCGGATCTGGCGGGGCGGCAGATCGGCCGGCTGTCGGGGGGTCAGCAGCAGCGCGTGTTCCTCGCCCGGGCCCTCGCCCAGGAAGCGGTGATCTACCTCCTCGACGAGCCGATGGCGGGCGTCGACGCCGGCTCACAAGAACTGATTTTCGGCGTCCTCGATTCGCTTCGCGCCGCCGGTCGGCTGGTGATCGTCGTCCACCACGACCTGCGCAGCGCCGCCGGGTGGTTCGACGGCGTGGCGCTGGTCGACATGCGCGTCGTCGCCGCCGGACCGACCGCCGCCGTGCTCACCACCGAGAACCTCCGGCGCACCTACGCCGGCCAGCCCGCGGTGCTCGAGGAGCTCGCCCGGGCGGTCGCCGCCGGGGGACGGACACCGTGATCGCCGCGCTGGTGCCGTACAACACGCTCATCGTCGCGGCGGCGGTCGCCGCCGTGGGGTTGGCGGCGGGGATGGTGGGCGCGCTTGCCGTGCTGCGCCGCCGGGCGCTGGCCGGCGACGCCGCCGCCCACGGCAGCCTCGCCGGGGTGGCGACGGCGTTCCTCGCCACCGGGCGGCGCGACCTCGGTTGGCTGCTCGTCGGCGGCCTCGTCACGGCGCTGGCGACTCTGGCAGCGCTGGTGGCGATCCGCCGCTGGACGCGGACACGAGACGACGCCGCGATGGCGCTGGTCCTCGGGGTGTCGTTCGGCGCCGGCGTGGCACTCGTCACCGGGATCACGGCCCGCGGCCTGCCCGACAGCGCGGGCCTCGAGCAATTCCTCCTCGGCCACACCGCCGGCGTCACCGCGGGCGATGCAGCGCTGCTGGCCTCGTGCGCCCTCGGAGCCGCGGCGCTGGTGGCGCTGGGCCTCAAGGAGTTGACGCTCGTCGCCTTCGACGAGGCGTTTGCCGCGGCGGCCGGCTGGCCTGTCGGACTGGTGGACTTGGGCCTGGTCGGACTGATCGCGGTGATGGTCGTGGTCGGCCTGCCCGCGGCGGGTGCGGTGCTCGTGACGGCGCTGCTGGTGATCCCACCGGTGGCCGCGCGGCAGTGGACGGACCGGGTCGGCACGATGGTGCTGCTCGCCGGCCTGTTGGGAACGCTGTCGGCGCTCGTCGGCGTGGTCGGCAGTGCCCTGGTGCCGCGGCTGCCGACCGGGCCGGTCGTCGTGTTGGCGGCGGCCGCACTCGCCGCGGTGTCGGCGGTGGCGGCACCCGGCCGGGGATGGTGGTCACGGCGGGCCGCCGCGCGGCGCGCGCTGGTGGCGTGGCACGAGGGGGATCTGCTCGCGTCCCTGGCCCGTGGGGACGGGCCACCTGCCGGGGCCGACGACGCCCTCCGGCGGGCGCTGGCCGATGGGCTGGTGGCCCGTGGAGCCGGCGGCTTCGCGCTGACGGCGACCGGCACCGCGCGGGCCGCGGACCTGGCACGCCGCCGCGAGGCATGGGCGCGGATCCTCGCCACGGCCCCGGACGACGCCCGGGCGTTTCTCACCGTCGACCTCCCCGATCCGGCGGCGGTGATCGACGGCGCCAGGCTCGCCGAGATCCGCGCGGCCGCGGAGCGCCGCCGATGAGCCCGGTCGTCGCCGGCACCGAGCCGTTCCATCTTTGGAACATCGCCACGGCGATGGCGGTGGCGGCACCGTGCGCGCTGGTCGGCACGCTGCTGGTCGCCCGGCGGCTGAGCCTTCTCGGCGACGCGATCGCCCATGCGGTGCTCCCGGGGATCGTGATCGCGGTTCTCGCCGGGGGCCGGCCGGGGGGCTGGCTGACGATGATCGGCGCGGTCGCCGCCGCGATCGTCACCGCCTCGATCGCCACGGCCGTCGCCTCGAACTCGGTCGGCGTCGGCGAGGATGCCGCGACCGGCGTGGGGTTCACGACGATGTTCGCCCTCGGCGTGATCCTCGTCAGCGTCGCGGCGTCACGTGTCGACCTCGACACGGCGTGCGTGCTGTACGGAGAACTTGAGTTGTCGGCGTTCGACACGGTGCCGGTCGCCGGCCTCGAGATCCCGCGCGGCTTCATCACCGGATGTCTGTTGTTCGCCGGGGTGGGTCTGGCGCTGTGCCTGACGTGGAAGGAACAGGTCCTGGCGGCCTTCGATCCGGCGGCGGCCCGCGCCCTCGGCCTCCCCGTGGCGGGGCTGTCGGTCGCGCTGTTGGTCGGCACGGCATTGACGACCGTCGCCGGCTTCGACGCGGTCGGGGGCGTGCTCGTCGTCACGATGCTCGTCGCCCCGGCGGCGGCGGCCGAGCTGCTCGTCGCCCGGCTCCACCATGTCGCCGCCGTGGCGGTGGCGATCGGCATGGCGGCCGGCGCGATCGGCTACCTTGCCGCGTGGCGCCTCGACACCGGTGCTGCCGGAATGATCGCCGTCGTGCTCGGGGCCGTGTACGCCGTGGCGGCGCTGGTCGCTCCTGACCACGGCCTCCTCGCCCGGGCGCTCGGGGCGGTGGCGCTGCGTTGGCGGGTGGCGCGCGAGGATTACCTCGCCGCCGCCTGGCGGGCGGCGGAGGGGGGCACGGCCACCGTCCCACGCGGCTGGGCCGCCTGGCCGGTGGCGCGCTGGCTCGCGGCCGAGGGGGCTGTCGAATGGACCGCGACGGGGTGGCGGCTCACGCCCACGGGGCGGGCGCGGGCCGAGACGATCGTCCGGTCCCACCGGCTCTGGGAGGCGTGGCTCGGCCGCAACGTCGACCTTCCGCTCGATCACCTTCACCCGCCCGCCGAATGGGTCGAGCACCACATCGGCAGTGCCGTCCGGGCGATCCTCGCTGCCGAGGTCGGTGACTCGGTCGCCGATCCTCATGGCCGCTCGATTCCGCCGGAAGTACCGCCGCCGGCCGGCCGGGCGCGGTGATTCACGCGCGGCGGCGCGGTCTGCCCGCGGCCCGGCGCCGCGGCGCCGGGCCACCGTCGAGCGCACGCAGCGCGTCGAGGTTGCGGCGATCGACTGCCGGATCGGGCTTGCCGTCGGGTCCCTCCTTGGGCGTCTCGAGGATCAGCGGGATCCGCGCCAAACGCGGCTCGGCGAGCAGCGACCGGAATCCTTCGGCGCCGATGCACCCGTCGCCGATCGCCTCATGGCGGTCGACACGTGAGCCGCGCGGTTTCTTCGAATCGTTGGCGTGGATCACGACCAGCCGTTCGAGGCCGATGTGGTCGTCGAATTCCCCGAGCGTCGCCGCCAGCTCCGCCGCCGGTGCCAGCGCGTAGCCGGCGGCGAAGACGTGGCAGGTGTCGAGGCAGACGCCGATCCGCCGCGCCAAGCCGGCGTCGTCGACGCGCGCGAGGATCGCGCCGATCTCGGCGAAGCTCGCTCCGAGGCAGGTGCCCTGGCCGGCGGTCGTCTCGACGAGGATCCCGCACGCCGCCGCCGCGGTGCGCTCGAGTGCCGCGACGATCCCGTCGGCCGCCCGGGCGACGGCCGCCTCCGCGGCCTGCTCGCCGGCGGCGCCGGGATGGATCACCACCCAGGGGATCCCGAGCTGCTCGGCACGGCCCAGCTCTTCGACGAGGGCGTCGATCGACCGGTTGCGGAGCCGGTCGTCGGCCGCCGCCGGATTGATGAGGTAGGAGTCGTGGGCGACCACCAGCCCGAGCCCGGCGGCGGACACCGCCGCGCGGAAGGCAGCCACGGCTTCCGGGGCCAGGGCCGCGTTGTCCCACCGGTTGACGTTGCCGGTGAAGATCTGGAGACACGTACAGCCTGTTTCGACCGCCCGCTCGACCGCCCGGGCATGTCCCCCGGCGATCGACTGGTGGGCTCCAAGGAGCCGCCCGGTGGGGTGGGGAGTGGTCTGGCTGCGGCGCGGCATCGGCGACACCTCCGGGAAAACCCGGGAAGTGTACGGCAGTCGCGGGCAAACGAAACCATGGTCGGGGCGATCCGTCTTTTGACGCTGCGAGGGTCCCTCGTACACTTGAGGGTGTGCGAGGCCGTAGTCTGCCGGAGGCCGAACCGTGACCGCGCTGTGGATGGTGGTGACCGTGGGCCTGGCGGGCCTGTCGGCTCTGATGGTGGCGATGATCCTCCGCCCGATCCGGTTGGCACGCGAAGCGGAGCGGCTCGCGCGCGCCCAGCGCGACTTCCATCGGCAGCGCGAGCAGCTCGAAGCCAAGTTCATCGACAAGGCAGCGGCGTCTGGCAAGCCGCGTGGGCTCCGTTGGACCAACGTGTCGTTCGAAGACTCGGTGGTCTACGCCCGCGACCGACGGACCGGCCTCCTCAAGGCGCTGGTCGCCGTCGACATCAGCTTCGAGGCGATCGCCGGCGGGGGGATGGAAGGGGTCGAGGCGGTTTCCAACGTCCGTGCCGCCACGGCGGAGTTCCTCTTCGACGGTGGCCGGTGGCGCACCGAGGGGCGCGTGTACTTCAACCTCCAGCCGTCGGCGACGGTGAAGTATCTCGGTGGCGACCTCGAGCTGGTCGCCGAGGAACACGCCAAGTTCTGACCCCCGGCAAATTCTGACCCGCGGTCTGACTGGCACCGGCCAACGCTCAGCCGCGGGCACCTCCCCTCCGGTGCCGGCCCGAAAAGCCAACGCCGCTTTCCCTGGTTTCCCCGCCGTTCCCCCCGGGGGGGCAAGTGGGGTGACGCGTGACCCCGGCTCGTCGACGACGCCCACCCGCGGCGGCCGCCCGCCGAATCAACCGGTGGGCGGATGGGCCAACGTTCGGGCGACAGGGCGGTGCACACGTGCCGTGCCGGATCGACCCGATGCCATGCTGGCGGCGGGGAGCGTCGATGCACGCGGTCAGCCGAACGTCGGTTCGCGCGCTGGTGTTGGCGACGGCGTGGTGGGCGGGGCCGGGGAGCGCTTCCGCCGCGCCGCCGATCGTGGTCACCGCTCCCGGGGCACCGGCCGCCGAAGCGACCGGGCTGTTTCCCGTCGAAACGCCGGCAGCGCGGGCGCGGCGGCACCTCGACGCGGCGCGGCGAATCGTCGCCGGCGCCCGGACGTTGGCGGAGGAGTGTCCGCCGCGGGCGCTCGAAGCCTGGCACGCCGGTGCCGCCGAGGCGTGGAACGCGCTGTGGACCTGCCCGGGGGCCGCCGACGTCGTCGTCGCCGCGCTCCCACTGTATGACGAGGCGCTGACCGGCCTGCTCACCTCCGCTGCCCTGGTCGGCTGTGCCGACGGCGCGGGGATCGACATCGGGCCGCGTGCCACACCCCGGCGGATCCCGATCGCTCTCCACGGGCTGGCGATCGAACCGGCCACGATCCAGGGCGTGGTCGTGGGGCCATCCCCCTCCGACCATCGGATCGGCCGATCGCTCGTGCGGCAGGGATTCGGCGTCCCGGTGAGCGTCCGCCTCGCCACCGACGACGTCCGTTTCGCCCCGCCGCGGCGGTCGATCGCCGCGACCGCGGTCCTCCGCTTCCCGCTGCCCCGCGAGGCCAACTTCTGCCGTGATTTCGTCGGGCCCCTCGGCGACGATCCACCGCCGGCGGTGCTCGATCTGGTCGATCCAGTGGAGGTCGCGGCGGTCCGCATCGGTCCGGCGCGTCCGCATGTGGCCGCCGATCTCACCGCGCCGCTCCTCGACATGCTGGAGGCGACGCCATCGGCCGGGATCGAGGGGTTCCTCCAGCCCTACGGCCGCGGCGACACGGCCGCCCGGCTCGAACTGCTCGAGCCGCACCGCCGCGGGCGGATCCCGGTCGTCTTCATCCACGGCCTGGCCAGCGACCCGGGCACCTGGTTCGATCTCCTCAACGAGCTCCGCGCGTGGCCCGAGTTCCACCGCCGTTTCGAGCCCTGGCTGTTCCAGTATCCGACCGGCGCGACGTTCCTCCGCTCCTCGGCCGTCCTCCGGGCCGAGCTCGCCGCCGCCCGGGCGGCGGTCGATCCCGGCGGCACCGACCCCGCGCTCGACAGGATCGTGCTCGTCGGCCACAGCATGGGGGGGCTGCACGCCAAGCTCCAGGTCGTCGATCCGGGCTCGTCGCTGTGGTCCGCGGTGAGCACGCAGCCGTTCGCCACGGTGCGGATGCCGCCGTCCTCGCGCCGTGAGACGGCTCCGAACTACTTCTTCAAGCCGGCGCCGTTCGTCCGCCGCGTGGTATTCGTCGCCACGCCGCACGCCGGGTCGTCGCTGGCAGCGCGGGCGGGAGGACGGCTGGCGAGCGTCACCGTCCGGCAGCCCCCCGAGAGCCTCCGCGCCCACGCCATGCTCCGCGACGCCAACCCCGATGCCATCCGACCGGAGTACCGGGCCGCACCACCGACGACCGTCGACATCCTCGAACCGCAGTCGTCGATCCTCCAGGCCGTCCGGGCGCTGCGGCCGTCGCCGTGGGTCTCACTGCACACGATCCTCGGCGATGGCGCCGTCTCGCCACTGGAGGGGCCGGGCGACGCCGTCGTCAGCGTCGGCAGCGCACGACACCCCGACGTGGTCAGTGAGCTGGCGGTGCCGGCGATCCACACCCGCGTCCACCACCACCCACGCGCGGTGCTCGAGATGCGCAGGATCCTCGAATGCCACCTTGCGGAGAGCGGGCACCTCGTCGCGGCCACCGAGACGGCCACGGCAGTCGCGGAACCGCCGGGGGCTCCGGAGATTCCCGATGCCTGCTTCGATCCGGTGTCGCGGATCGGCCCCGTGAACACCGCTGGCGACGGCGCCATCCCGGCGGAGAACGACCTCCACCCCGCCGTCAGCGCCCCGGTGGTGGCACGTCGATGGCCAGCGGCTGTCCTTCCCCGACGGTGACCCGTGGCGCCGACGCGGCCATCGAATACTTGGCGTCGAGCCGGGGTGCCCGGGTCGGTGCGCTCCCCTGGGCGGGGCGTTCCTCGTCGAGGTCGACGAGCGTCACCACGTGGGCGCCGGGCACCGCCCCCTCGCGGTTGTCATAGGTGTGCAGCGTGAACTTCCCCTCCGCGTCGGTCGTCGCGTAGCTCGTCGGCCCGGCGTTGCCCTGCATCGTGTCGGGCATGAACTGGAGGGTGATGTTGCCGGCCGGCTTGCCGCCGATCGTGAACGTGCCGGTCGCCGGCACGAGCTTGACCTGGGGCTTGCAGCCGGCCAGCGCGATGGCGCACAGGGCGACCACGCGCGGCACGGGGCGGAAGCACGCCATCGGACTTCTCATTGGTCGTTGGAAAAAACCTGGCCGTCGGCGCGCTGGCACCACAGCGCGAGGAGAGACTGGGCCATGTCGTTGCTCATGAACCGGACCGACCCGTCGCACTGGGCGAAGTTGGCACCGCCGGGATGACCGCTGCCGAACGCCGACAGCCGCTGGTCCTGGAACGTGAACCAGGCGCCCTGCGAGCTCGGAGCACCCGCGCCGCCGTGTAGCCACGGCGTCACGTAGCCGATCGGAGCGAAAGCGCCTCCCATGAGGTTGCCGAGGCCGTTGTCGCCGCCGGCCGGGTACCACCGCGCCCAGCTGACGATCGTGCTCCCGCTGTTCCATCCGGCGGTGGTGAACGTGTCGAAATTGGCATCCTTGTGGAATCGTTCACCGAACATCACCGTCTTCGACGTGCCGTCGGTGATGTCCTTGAGCCGGACCTCGATGCCTCCTGGAGCCGAGGTTGCCTTCCGCGCGGCACCGCCGAAGCACATGAAGACGCCGTCGTTGGTGCTCGACGTCGCGAAGATCGGCCGCGAGCCACCGTTGGCCTTGTAGCTCACGCCGCCGTCGTACTGGGTGGGCGTGCCGGAGGAGGGGTAAGGGATCGGGACGTTGGGGAGCAGGTCACTGGGGCAGAGAAACGTCGGCACGACGGCGGCTGCCTTGCCTGCCGTCGGAGTCGTCGCCCGGTTGTTGAGCGGGACCTTCGCGTCCATCGAACTGAACAGGTTGCTCTCCTCGATGTACGGCAGCAGGTAGTAGAAGACCGAGTGTCCCTGAAACGCACCGCTCGGGGCGGGAATCCGTTCCTGCGTGTATCCCGGGGGCAGCTTGCGTCGGCTGTTCTCGAAATTGATCGTCCCGAGGGCGAGTTGCTTGATGCTGTTCTGGCACGAGCTGCGCCGGGCCGCCTCACGGGCCGCCTGGACCGCAGGCAGGAGCAGTCCGACGAGCGTGCCGATGATCGCGATGACGACGAGCAGTTCCACCAGCGTGAAGCCGCGGCGGCGGGACATGACCAATCTCCGGGATAGATGATCGGGATGAGCGACTGAACGGAGGAACGACGGAAAACGGGTCTGAGCCGCTCCAGTAGGAAAGCCTTGTCGGGGGGGACGCCCAGTCTTCCGGCAGTCCACTCAATCTATGAGGGTTGCCAAGGGAATCAATCAACCGGCACGACGCCGCAAGGTCAGGCGGAACGACGGCCCTCGGGCCCCGTGGCCCGCTTCCTCCGCCGGATCCGCCATCCGGCCAGACCGGCACCGATCGCGAGCAGCGCGAGTGTCGACGGTTCGGGCACCGGCGTGAACGTCAGGTAGAGCCCCGTGCCGTCGGTCCCGGAGTCGGAGACCGAGAAACTTCCGCCGGCGAGCGAATTGGCGAAACCGCCGCTGTTCACCGTGAATCGTGTGGGCACGAACGCCCCCGACAGCGACGTGGCGGCGATGATTCGCCACGAACCGGCGGTCGCCGGATCGAAGCCGGCTGCCGGACCAGCCGTGCCGTCGCCGAGGACACTCGACAGGTCGATCGCGAACGACTGCCCGTCACCGGGCAGCGTGAGCGAAGTCGTCTGGAGCAGATCCCAGCCGATGCCGGCGCCCGCCGTCGCGCTGGTCATCTGCAGGGCGAACGTGCCGTTGCCGAGCGTGGTCTCCGCCATCGACAGGCTGCCGATGCCGCCGGAGCTGCCCGCCACACCGGGCGACACGGTCCCGCCGCCGAGCAGGGCGGCGCCGGTCACCGCACCGTTGCCGGCGAGCGTCTGACCGGCGGCGAGTGCGAAGGGTGCCGTCAGCCCCGCCACGTCGAACGTCGCTCCCGACCGGACGTCGATCAACGGCGAGCCCGCGATCGACCCGCCCCCGGCCAGCGCGAGCGTGCCGCCGAGGATCCGCGTCGGACCGGTGTAGCCGTTGGAGCCGGACAGAGTCTGGATCCCGGCTCCATTCTTCACCAGCTCCATCGCCGCCTTGCCGACGGTGCCGATCGGGCCGGCGTAGGAGGTGTTGCCGGCGCCGTTGATCGTCAGCCGCGACACGTCCGCGGACGACGAGTTGACGATCCCGGCGACGCCGGCGGCCGTCCCTGCCAAACCGGCGATCGTCTGGTCGAAACCGGCCAGATCGATCGCGCCCGCGGTCGACCCGAAGGTGACGGTGGCGGTCGCCGGCAGGGCGTCGTCGACCCCGAGGCGGTGGACGCCGGTCGAGACGGAACTGTTGACCGTGACGTTGCCGGTGAACGTGCTCTTCGCGGCGAGAACCGTGGTCCCGGCGCCACCGGCACTGCCGACGGCGAGGTTGACGTTTCCGGAGCCGGTGATCGGGCCATTGAGCACCAGCGTGTTGCCGCTGGTGGTGCCGACGTTGAGCGCACCGCTGGCGAGGGCCAGCTCGATCGGATTGCTGACCGTCGCGTTGAGCCCTGAGCCGGTCTGGGCGAGCGACTGGCCCGGCTGCGTGAACACGATCGCCCCCGACCCCGTCTGCGACACGTTGAGATTGACACGCGTGCCGGCGCCGGTGAACGCGAGCTTGCCGCCGTCGAACAGGTCGCCGAGGTCGGCGTTGAACGTCTGCGTCGCCGTCGCCGAGACGGCGAGCGTGCCGGCGGCGATCGAAAGGTTCGTCGTCGGCAGCGTCGGTAGCGAGAGCGTACCGTCGCCCGCCTTGGTGAGCAGGCCATTGCGGGTCACGGTCCCCGCCAGCGCGAGGGTATCTCCGGCGGTGACGGCGACCGTGCCGCCGCTGGCGTCGATCGTGATCGGATTGGAGATCGACTTCGGCGCCGTCCCGTCGAACAGCAGCGCGGCGTTGTTCGACACGGCCACCGCCCCGGATCCGAGCCCGGCATCACCGAACCGGATCGTGCCGCCGCTGGCGGTGACGGCGCCTGTCGTGGTCACGCTCGGGCCGGTGAGGGCGATCGTGCCCGGTCCCGAGTTGGTGATCTTCACGGAGCCGGCGACAGTCCCGGCAGCGGTGAGCGTCGCCGCCCCAGGGTTGAGCAGCGTGAGTCCGCCGTCGATCGGGCCGCTGAGCGTCAGGTCGGCACCCACCGTGGAGACCGTGCCGCTACCGCCGCCGAGCGCACCGTCGAGCGCCGTCGCGACCGTGCGGTTGACCGTAAGCGCCGTACCGTCACCGAGCGTGACCGCGGTCGTCGCGCCGAGCCCGCCGCCGCTGCCGCCATTGCCGACCTGCACAGCGCCGGACGACACCACGATCCCGCCGGCCGCCTCGATGACGCCACCGATGACGAGCGTCCCGGCACCGGACTTCGTGATGCCGTTCACCGCCGTCACGTCGGACAGCACGGTCGCCGAACCGCTGGCGACGGTGATCGTGTTGGCGACAGACGTCGGGCCACCGAGCGTGAGGGCCCCACCCGTGACGGTATAGCCATTGGCGTTGAACGAGATCCCCTTGTCCGCGTTCACACCGCCGCCGTCGACCGTCACGGTTCCCGCCGGGGAATTGAAAACCGCGGTCTTCGCCGGATCCCAGCCTCCCCCGGACCAGTTGGTACCGCCGGAGGACGACCAAGTGCCATCTCCGCCGACCCATTCCAGGCCTGCCCCCGGATTGAACACGAGGTACAGACCGGTGCCGTCGGCACCGGTGTCACTGACGGAGAACGTGCCGCCGCCGAGGGCGTTGGCGAAGCCTGCCGTGTTGACCGAGAAATTCGCGGCGTTGAACACCCCGGAGAGGGCCGAGGCGGCGAGAATCCGCCACGACGACGTCACGGCGCTATTGAAGTTGATCGCGCTGCCCGCCGCGCCGCCGGCCGACGCCGCACTCGCGAGATTGATCGTGAACGCCGGCGCCGACGGAAGGCCGACCGTGCCCGCCGTGATCAGATCCCAGCCGGTGCCGGCGCCGCCGGTGGCGTCGAACAATTGGAAGTCGTAGGCACCACCGGCACCGAGCGTGAGATCGCCCATCGTGAATGTCGCGATTCCCGGTCCAGGGGCGACGCGCGCGCCAGCGGTGATCGTCGTCGCGCCGACGACCGTGCCGCTGCCGCCGAGCGACTGGCCATTGGCGACGGCGTAGCCACTGGCGACGGCCGCCACGTCGAACGTGGCGCCGGCGGCGACGGTGATCGTCGGCGAGGCGTTGATCGCCCCGGCTCCTGTCAGGGCCAGCGTGCCCGCTTCGACCGTCGTGCTGCCGGTGTAGGTGTTCGCCCCGGAGAGCGTCTGGGTGTTCCCGCCCGACTTGACGACGTTGATCTTGTTGGTCACGCCGGTGCCGATCACGCCGCCGAACGCCGCGCCGGGCGTGACCGAGCCACCGATCCGCAGCGTCGCATCGGACGCGCCGTCGTTGCGGATCGTGAGGTTCTTTGTCGCGCCGACCGTCGCAGTCGGGCCGTCAGCGAGATAGGCCACCTGCTGGCCGAAGCCGTTGAGGTCGAGGACGGCCGCCCCGAGGCCAGTCTTCGTGCCGACGACGATTCCCGTCGCCGTCGGCAGGGCGTTGGCGACGCCGAGGCGGATGCTGGCGGTGGAGAACGCCGGCGTGTTGGCGTTGACCGTGGTGTTGCCGGTGTAGGTGTTCGGGGCGCCGAGCACGAGCAGGCCGGTGCCGCCGCCGCTGGCCGAGCTATTGGACAGGTCGACGTCGGTGTCACCGCTGATGATGCCGGTGACGGTGAGCGATCCGCCGGCGGTGGCGCCGACCGTGGTCTGGAACGATCCCGCCGTGTAGGTCGCCCCGGTCCACGCGCCGGGGGTGAAGGCCTGCCCGGTGGAGTTCGCCGCGATCCCGGCGGAGACCGTGCCGCCGACGTTGCCGCTGAGGTTTGAAATCAGCGCGCCCGACGTCGGGAGCTGGATCTTTCCGGAGCCCGAGATCGTGGCCCCGTCATTGACATTGAGCCGCTGCGTGCCGGAGAGGACGAGGTTGCCGGTGAGCGCCGAGTTGGCACCGATGTTGTAGACCCCGCTGGCCGTCGGCCCCGACCCGAGAACGAGGTCGCTCTCGGCCACCATGAATCCTGTGCCCGCGCCGCTGGTGATCGCACCGGCCACGGTCAGCGTGCCGGCCCCGGTCTTCGTCAGGACGCCGGAACTGGTCAACGCACCGATCTGAAGATTCTGCGCACCGGTGTCGATCGTGCCCCCCGCGCTGCCGACGGTGATCGCGCTTGTGAGCGTCAGCGCCGTCGCGGCTCCCGAGCGCAGCGTGCCTCCCCCGAGCGTGACGGCGCCGCTGCCGAGTTGGTCAGCGGCCGAGATCTGCACGACGCCGCCGGCGATCGTCGTCCCACCGGCATAATCGTTGGCACTGGTAAGCACGAGCGTGCCGCCGCCGCTCTTGGTAAGCCCAGTCGCCCCGGTGATCTTGTCGGCGGCGGTCGGGCCGCTGAACGTGTAGGTGCCGGCGGTGGCCGAGACGGTGACCGTGCTGGGGGCGAGCGCTCCGGCGAGCGCGATCGTACCCCCGGCCGCGTTGGCAAACGTCACCTGGTCGCCATTCGAGAAAGGCACGCTCGTCGAGCCGTTGGTGAAGTTGGCGGTCGTCGTGTCCCAGGTGCCCCCCCCGGCGATGTTCCAGGTCAGTGACTGCGCCTGGAGGAGGGAAAGCGAGAAGTTGTCAACGCCTGCACTGGCATCATTGCCCCCCTCGTCGCTATCGGTCCAGCGGAGGTAGAGGTACGAGTCGGCGGCCCAGTTCAGTCCCGTGAGGTTCCCGGTCCGCGTTCCGATCGTGAACAGCGGGTTGATCGCGGCCTGCGTTCCCGGAGCGCCCGTGCCGGCCCCGGCCGACGGTGTCGAGAATCCGAGCGTCGTCGGTGACCATGTGCCGGCGGAGTTGTTGAACGTGCCATCACCGGACTGATTGACAGTGGTGACGACGTTTTGCATCGTCACCCTGTACGCGAGGGGAAAGGTATTTGGGGTCGTCGACGGATTGCGGTTCATCACCGCGTCGTAGCTGATCGTGACGTTGTTGATCGTCGCACCGGACGTGTTGCGGAATACGGCCCCGAAAAACGCGGTCGATCCACCGCTCATCTGCGACCCGAAGGCTCGGTTGGGCACCGCTTGCGTGTCGACGAGTTGGTAGAGGGCACCGGTCGTCTGCGTGCCGTTGGTGATTCCCCCGCGCGTCGTGCCGAGGCCATAGCCGTACCAGCCGGCGACGGAGGCACTCGATCCCGAGAGGGCGAGCGTGGAGATCTCGAGCATCGTCGTGCCCGAGAGCGTGACCGGTGCCACGTTGGCCCCGGTCATCGACTGAAAGTTTTGTGTGTACGCTGCCGAGCCGTCGAACGAGATCGGTGCCGCGACGGCGCGTGACGCCATCATTCCGGCCGGCCCGGGGCCGACCGCCAGCGCGACGCTCGTGGCCACGGCGACCGCGCCGCGGAGCCGGGCGGTAGCCGCAGCCCTGAGCCGCCGGAGGGTGTGTCGAGAGGGAAAATGCCGAACCCTCGAGGCGAAGCCCCGATGAAGCCGAGCGTCCGAGCGTCCAGCGTCGCGATCGCGGTCGAGCGAGGTGTGGACGGTCCGATCGATGGACCGGGGGCGCGGCTGGGGCAAAGGCATGGTGCCTCCGTGCAGGAAGTGGGCGTGACAGGGAATGGGCGCGATAACCAACCGCGCTTCCGCGGTGGGGCGCGACGGTGGAAACCTCATCAGCCGGCCTGGACCATCCGCGCACCGGGAGCCGGGGCCCGGGGCGTTCCGCCACTGACGCCCCTCGACCAGGGCAATTCCGGTGCCAGCATTGCTAGCAATCGAGGTCGAAGGACGGGAAACGGCCGGGTGAGAGGCCGCTGACCGTTGTTTTTCCCTGCTTCAGAGCGAACGTGAGTCTTTCGTGAGCGCCGCGCGGCGGGCTGACCGACCGCAGGGAGCGGAGCGATCCGCCCCAGGTCGGTGGGGCGAATCGTCGCACGCGCGGCGCTACGGTGCGGCGACTGCCGCGTGCGGCGCACCGCGCTGCCGCACGCGATCGCCGCGCCCTGCAGAATCCCTCCCCGATTCCAGGGACCCGCGAATCCCCTCCGCCGTCGCCCTCGCATCGGCCCGTCGCAACTGTGTGCGGGTCGATGCGAGGGCAAAGGCGCGAGGGGCGTCCCCTCTGCAGAGCCCGAGCCGAGGCTCCACTCGGTTCAACGAAGGCGATCGACACGTCCGCCCGAGCGATGGCTCGTGATTGTCGCGCGCTCCCCCCTGCACGGCAGCCGTCCGGTGGCTTACAACGTCGGTCGCTCGCGGCGCGAATCGCTCAGCCGCCACCGCAGGCCCGAAGCGACCACGTCCGCGAGTTGCCCTCTCCGCTTTCCACTGCCGGCCGCCCCCGGAGGTCCACCATGCCCGCCGACAATCTCACGTCGTTTCCGCGCCGTCGCCTGCTCGGCGCCGCGGCGCTCTCCGCCGCGGGCACGACTGTCGCGCTCGCCGACCAGGGGAAGGCGCGGACGGTGTCGCTGTTCCACACCACCGACCTCCACGGCCGGATCCTGCCGACGAGCACGTACGACGGTCTCGACGACGTCGGCGGGTTCGCACGCTGCGCCAGTTGCCTGCGCGACTGGCGGCGCGAGTCGCCGCACTCGCTCACCGTCGATGTCGGCGACGTCTGGCAGGGCACGGCGGTGAGCCTCGAGCGCGAGGGAAAGCTGATGCTCGAACTGTTCAACCTCCTCGGCTACGACGCCTGGACGCTCGGCAACCACGACTTCGACTGGGGCCCCGACGCCCTCCAGGCGAACCTCGCCGCTTCGACCGCTCCGGTGCTCACCGCCAACGTCGGGCGCGGCGGCAAGGCGGCCGGGGCGCTCGACGGTGCGTGGGAGAAGGTCCGGCCGTGGGTGGTGCGCGAAGTGGGAGGCTTCCGCATCGGTCTCATCGGCCTGATCACCCCCGGGCTCCCGTTCTGGCTCGCCCCCGAGACGCTCGACGGCATCGAGGCGGCCGATCCGGCGGCGACGCTCGTCCGGTCGCTCGCCGAGATCGACGCCGAGCGGCCCGACGCGATCGTCGTCCTCGGCCACATGGGCTGGAAGTTCCAGGACGACTACGCCAACCCCGTCCGCGAGGTGCTCCGTGCCGCGGCCGATTCCAAGGGGCGCAAGGTCGACGTCTACCTCGCCGGCCACTCGCACCAGGACCAGCCGAGCTGGACGCTCCACGACGTCCTCTGCTCGCAGGCCAGCTACCACGGGATCCACTGCGGCCGCGTCGACCTGACGTTCGACCTCGACTCTCGGAAGCTCGTCGCCAAGCGGGCGTTCACGCTGCTGATGGACGACCGCTACGCCCTCGACCCGGCGGTCATGGACCGGGCCCGGCCCGACCTGGCGACCTCCGACGAGCAGCTCGCCCGCGAGGTGGCGACGGTCACCGCGTCGATCGGTGGCAAGGGGAGGGGCAGCGGCGTCGTCCAGCTGCTGTGCAAGTCGTTCCAGCGCGCCCTGGCGAAGCGCGGCAACTCGGTCGACGGCGTGTTTCACGGCACGTTCGACACCGGCGACCTTTCCCCCGGGAAGCTCACGGTCGCCGACTGCTGGAAGCTGATCCCCTACGAGAATCTCCTCGTCACCGCCGCCCTCACGCCCGAAGAGCTCGTCGAGATCGTCCGTGAGGATGCCGGCGACAAGCGCAGCGACCGGACACTGTGGCCGTTCGACCTCGTGCTCACGTCCGACGGCCGGCCGGGGAAATTTCTCCTCGACGGCAAGCCGGTCGATCCGTCGCGGCGCTACACGATCGCCTTCAACAGCTACGACGCCCAGTCGGGTGGGCGGCGGATGTTCAAGCTGCGCGAGATCGTCTCCCGACCGGAGGCGAAGCGCACGCTGTCTGCGATCGACACGCGCTCGGCGCTGATCGACGGCCTGCTCGACATGAAGACGATCGGTTGACGGGCGTTCGGCGGCCCGTCGACGGGCCGCGCGGGGAACAACGGCACGCGACCAGGGAGGGGACGATGGGGCGAATCACGCTCGTGGCGGCGATGGTCTGGCTGGCGGGCGCGCTGCCGGCGGCGGCTCAGTTGCGGATCGTGCAATACAACGTCACCGCTAGTGCGGCGGCGTCCTCCGGCCCGCGCGACGGCATGGCCAACGTCTTCGGCGCGATCGGTGCGTCGACGAAAGCGGGCTTCAGCGGCCCGATCGACATCCTCCTCCTCGAGGAAGGGGAGCAGGTGGCGACCACCGGCTCGTCGTTCGCCGCGCTGCTCAACCAGGTGACCGGCCGGACGAGCTATGTCCACACGCTCCTCGACGGGGCGACGACCGGCTCCGGTCGGCCGATGGCGGTCTACGACTCGGCGACCGTGACGCTCCGCGGCGAGCAGGCGATCGGGACGACGAGCACGTCGGGGCTGGCCCGGCAGGCGCTGCGCTACACGTTCGCGCCCGCCGGGTATTCGACGGCAGCCGACTTCACCGTGTACGTCAGCCACATGAAGGCGTCGACCGGGTCGACCAACGCCGCCCGGCGCAACGTCGAAGCCCAGACGCTCCGCGCCGACGCCGATGCCCTCGGCCAGGGCGCCCACGTGATCTACGCCGGCGACCTCAACATCTCCACCTCGAGCGAGTCGGCCTTCCAGACGCTCACCGCGGCCGGGCCCGGCCAGGCGTTCGATCCGGTCAATCGCGTCGGCGCCTGGAACGGCGCCACGTCGTTCAAGGACGTCCACACGCAGTCGCCGGCGACGACGGCCGCCTTTCCCGGCCAGGTGACCGGCGGGATGGACAGCCGGTTCGACTTCCAGCTCGTCTCGGGCGAGTGGCTCGACGGCCACGGCCTCGACTACGTCCCCGGCTCCTACTGGGCGTTCGGCAACACCGCCACCCATGCCCTCAACGGCGCGATCACGACCGGCTCCGCGGCGACGCTCCAGGGGCTGTTGCCCGGCTACTCGCTGACGCAGGCGCAGGGCGTGCTCTCCGACCTCGCCCGCGTCACCGACCATCTCCCCGTCGTGGCCGACTATCGCCTCCCGGCGAAGATGGACGTCGCGGTGGGCACGCTGCCGTCGACCGTGATCCGCGGCGCGGTGGTCAGCGGCACGCTCGCCGTCGCCAATACCGCCCCGGTGCGCGTCGCCGCCGGGAGCGAGCGGCTCGACTACACGTTCGCCGGTTCCGGCGGACTGCTCGGCAGCGGCACCGGATTGGCGCAGCCGCTGGCGGGGGCCACGGGGCATGCGCTGACCTTCGACACGACGCTCGCCGGGAGCGTGTCGGGCACGATCGCCGTGGCGGCGACGACGCCCGGGACCGATGCGGCGAGCTTCGCCCGGACGCTCGCGCTGTCGGTCCTCGACCCCGCGCGGGCGTCGTTCGCCGGGACGACCGACGTGACCACGCTCGACATCGACTTCGGCACGCTCGAGCAGGGGGCCGCGGCCGGAGCGCGGACGCTGTCGCTGTTCAACCGCTCGGGTGCGGCGGGGGCGGCGTGGACGGCCGCGCTCGATCTCGACGGAGTCGTGGCCACGCAGCCGGCGGCGATGTTTTCCACGACCCTGTCGACGTTCACGAGCCTGTCGGCCGGCGCGTCGCGGAGTTTCGACGTCCGCCTGGCGACCGACGCGCTCGGTGACTTCAGCACGCAGTACCGGCTCGACGTCTCCGACATCGATCTTCCCGGCGCGACGAGCCGGTCGCTGTTCGTCACGCTCCGCGGCAGCGTGGTGGCGGTGCCGGAGCCCTCGACGGTCGTCCTCGCAGCGGCGGCGCTGGCTTGTGCCGGCATCCGCCTGCGCCGCCGGATGGCTCTCGACCGGGGATCGCGCCGCGGCCAGCGAAGCGCCGGGTGAGGTCTTCGCGAGCCGCGGCTGATTCATGCACGCGGGATCACGATCCCCTGGCATTGCCTCGAGGCACAGCGCCTGATGCACGATGCTACCGCGGCCCTCAACCCGTCGGCGGTTCCGGCGCTATGTCGAGGCCAAGCAACCGCGCGAGCGCTTCCCGAACGACCGCCGCGCGGCCAGGCAAGGCATGTCCGGAGGCGTAGGCGTCGATCGTGTCGAGCACCTCGCGTTCATCGGCGGCGAACACGGTCCCGACTGCAATCCGTCCCGAACCGGTTCCCGCCACGTGCCTCGCCCACGCCGTGAGCTCCGGGAGATCGTCTGCGACAAGGAGGCGGATCGCTGCATGACGCGCCTGCTCCTCCGCGGAGGCGTGATGGGAAATCCTGCGACCGGCGGCGCGTTCGTCGTGAGGCATCGTCAGGCGTCCTCGATCTCGTATGCGGTCACGGGATAGACGGTGACATGGTCGATGTGCTCGTAGACGACGATCAGCAAGCGGCCGGCAGGCGTGCGGCCGACGGCGACCGGACAGCCGGACGATCGACTTGATCCGACTGCCAGCGGATTCTGCACGACCCATTCGACTTCATCTTGGCAGATCCCGTGCTCGTGTGCGCACACCACAGCCACCCTTGTAGCCCCTGATAGCCTCGGCCGGTGGACCTTTTCCATCGGCAGCGGAGGCATGGCATGGGACGGAGTGTGGATCGGGACAAGCTGGCGGCGTGGCGACGACGGCTGGCGCGACATGCGAAGAGCGGCCTGACTGCGGCCGAGTTCTGCAGGCGGGAGCGGGTGAGCGTGTCGCTCTGGAAGTCTTGGCGGCGGAGGATCGAGCGGGCTGCATCGCCGGCGGCGCGGATTCAACCGCGTGCGGCCGAGTCGTTCCGGCCCGTTGAGATCATCCCGAGGCGTTCAGTGCTCGTGCGCTTTCCGGGCGGTGCGACGTTGGAGATCCCGGACGATCGCGTGGACCTCGTGCGCGTGGTGATCGATCGCATGGCCGCGCAGGCGGAAGCGGCCCGATGCTAAGCGTCTCCCCGGCCCCCGCGATCTTCCTGCACACCGACGCCACCGACATGCGCAAGAGCTTCACGGGCCTGTGCGGGCTCATTCGGGGCGTCTTTGGCGACGATCCCGCCGATGGCAGTCTGTTCCTGTTCGTCAACAAGCGGAGGGATCGCATCAAGGCGCTCTGGTGGGATGGCGACGGCTTCGTGCTCTGGTACAAGCGGCTGGAGCAGGGAACATTCGAGGTCGTGGCGGCAAGCGATAGCGCGAAGCGAGTGCGCATCGACTCGACGCAGCTCGCGATGATCCTCGGCGGCGTGCGGCTCGAGACGGTGCGGCGCCGCAAGCGATTCAGTCGCGCGAGCTGAGCGAAGTCGCATCGTGTTTGGCACGCGATTATTTTTGGTGCGAGAGTGAATCTGCTCTTGCCAGGCGCGGCGTGCATGATGCGGTCATGCGTGAGACGACGACGTTTCCGAGTGACATCGACGCCTGCCAGAGGCTACTCCGTGAACAGCGCGGCGTGATCGCCGAGTGCCACACGGCGATTGCCGAACGCGATGTCGTGATCGCCGAACGCGACACCGCGCTGGCTGCCAAGGCCGCGCTGGTCGCCCAGCAGAACCAGCAACTGGCCGAGCAGAAGGACAAGCTCGCGGAGTACCAACCCCGCCTCGCGGCCGCGCTCCAGGCTGCCTTCAAGAAGCGGATCGAGCGATACCTCGCCGACCCGAGCCAGCTGAAGATCGACTTCGGGGATTCACCCGACGTGGCGGACGCCGCCGAGGGCCTCGCCGACGCGGCCTACGAGAACATCGAAGGCTATCGGCGCCGCCAGCAGCAGCCGCAGAAGACCCGGAACGAGCAGCTTCCGGCGCACCTGCCGCGGATCGAGGTGAAGCTGCCGGTGCCCGAAGACCAGAAGACCTGCCCGGAGCACGGCGAGCGGGAGGTGATCGGCTACGACTGGCAAGAGACGCTCGAGATCGTGCCGCCCAAGCTCGTCGTCCGTCGCACCGGCATTCCCAAGCTTGCCTGCCGGAAGCACGAGGAGGGCGGCGTGAAGGAGGCCCCGCGGCCGGTCGGCCTGGTCGAGGGCAACCGCTACGGCACGAGCGTGGCCGCCCAGATCGTCGTCCACAAGTACGGCTTTCACCTGAGAGCATCACCGCGCGCATGTGGGCGTGCCGGAGCATCACGGCGCCGATCGACGTCTTCGACTTCACTGTCAGCCGCCATCGCGACGGCGCGGAGCTGTTTCTCGACGGCTTCACCGGCACCCTGATGGCCGACTGCTACTCCGGCTACGACGCGGTGCAGACGCAGAGTGACGGGCGGATCGTCCGCGGGGCCTGCGTGGCGCATGCCCGGCGGAAGGTGTTCAACGCCCGCGACAACCACCCGCGACACGCCGCAGTGCTGCTCTCGATGTTCCAGCATCTCTACGACGTCGAGGATCGTTCCAAGGACTTCTCCGCAGCCGACAGAAAGGCCCTGAGGCAGGCCGAGGCGAAGCCGATCTGGGAGCGGATGCGGGAGTACGTCGCGGGCGCGGCGATCGCCGACGTGCTTCCCAAGGAGACGTTCGGCCAGGCGCTGACGTACATCCGGAATCAGTTCGATCACCTGCTCGTCTGTCTCGATGATGGCCGCGTGCCGATCGACAACAACCTCACCGAGCAGTTGATGAAGAAGGTGGCGATTGGTCGCAAGAACTGGCTCTTCGTCGGGGAAGTCGAGCCCGGCTATCGCGCCGCCGACCTGTTCACGATCCTCAGCAGCGCCGTGCGGAACGATCTCGATGTCTTCGCCTACGTGCAGGACGTCCTCGACCGCCTGCTGGCCGGCGACACCGACTACGAGTCGCTTCGGCCCGATGCCTGGAGGGCGGCACACCCAGAGGCCATTCGCACCTACCGCGAGGAGGGGCGGGCCGCCCGCGCCGACATCAAGAAGACCCGCCGAGCACGGCGACGGGCGGTGCGGGAGTAGACGTCTTCGCGCATTGCCGCCCGGTCACCCCGGCAGGGCAAGGGGTGGGCGTGGTGTGCGCACACGAGCGCGACGTCTTCCAGGGACGGATAGACGACCTGCCCGTGATCGACATCCACAAGCTCTGAGTGATGCCGGACGTGAGGCATCAAGGCCCTGGACGGGCGACTCGGGAGACGGTCTGCGCCGAGGCGAGAAACTCGCCACTCCGGGGGCGGGTAGCCGGCCAATCTGGAGAGTGCTTTTCGGGGCCGGGAGACGAAAACACGAAACACGCGGCTCACGAGCCGCTCATCAGCCGGGGAGCCCCTTGCGGACGTCGCATTGGCCGGGCTATCCATCGTCAGCTCGTCGAGCACCGCCACCACGTCCTTCCCGCGCAGCCGCCGCCGCACCTCGATTGCCAGGCACTCGCGCGTGTACTCGTCCAGCACCACCAGCATCCGCAGCGGGCGGCCGTCGGCGGTCCAGTCCTGCACGAAGTCCATGCCCCACACCTCGTTCCTCCTCGTCGCCCTTCGGCGCACGATGCCGTTCTCGCCCGTGCCGATCCGCCTGCGTTTCATGCGCTTCCCGGGCACCAGCAGGCCCTCCTGGCGCCACAGCCGCTTCATCAGCCTCGCTCCGACCGACCAACGCCCCTTCCGCAGCAAATCGATGATGTAGCGCCGGCCACGGCGTGGATTCGCCACGGCCAGTTCCCGCATCCTGCCGACCAGCCTGTCCCGGTACGGGTTCGGCGGCGCCGGGCGGCGCTGCGTGCTCCGGTGCTGGCCAGCCACACGGCAGACACGCCGCTCGGACACGTCCATCACCATCGTCACGTGCTCGATCGCCCGGCGCCGCCGCGCCGGGCTCAGAATTCCCCCTTGGCGATCTCCTTCAGGATCTGGATGTCCAGCTGCTGGTCCGCCACCAGGCGCTTCAGCCGGGCGTTCTCCTTCTCGAGGTCCTTCAGCCGCTTCACCGCGTCCCGGTCCACCGCGCCGTACTCGGCACGCCACCGGTGCAGCGTCACCTCGGCAACACCCAGCGACCTCGCCACCTCGGCGATCGGCGCGCCCTTGGCCAGTGCCTCGTCAGCCTGCCTGAGCTTGGCGACCACCTCCTCGGGACGGTGCCGCTTCCTGTTCGAACGCTTCATCGGAGACTCCTCTCGGCCCCGTGGGCCGCGAAAGTCTCTCATGAGGGGTGGACCTGTTCAGCGCACCCCCGTCAGGTCGATCCGGCTTCAAACCCCGGTGCCACGACCCGCGCTCCTCCACTCAATTCTCGTCCGCCGTGAGCGCCTGCAGGTATGCCTGGTGCGCGTAGACGCGGTCGCGCTGCCTGCCGCTGGTCTCGTGGAGGACGCCGAGTTCTTCCAGCACCTCGACCGCCTTGCGCGCCGTGGGCGCGGTGGTGCCCAGCAGCGTCGCGGCCCTTGGCACCGTCACGATGGGGTTCGACGGCAGCAGGTCGAGCAGGTGGATCGCCGCCACGGTGGCGCCCGCGTGCGACAGGAGCCGGCCGCGGTCCTTGCCGGTGATCGCGAAGATGCGCTGGGCGACGGCGACGCCATCCTCGGCGGACTCCTCGACGCACGCCAGGTAGAACTGCGTCCAGCCCTCCCAGTCGCCGTCGGTGCGAACGGCCGAGAGCCGGTCGTAGTACCCGCGCTGGTGGCGCTTGAACGAGTGGCTCAGGTACAGGATGGGCGAGCGCATCACGCCCCAGTGCTCGAGGAGCAGGGTGACGAGCAGGCGCCCGATCCGGCCGTTGCCGTCCAGGAAGGGGTGGATCGTCTCGAACTGCACGTGCGCCAGCCCGGCTTTGACGAGCGGCGGCAGCGGATCGCGCCCGTGGATCCATCGGTCGAGGTCGGCGAGCAGCCGCGGCACCGCATCCGCCGGAGGAGGCACGAAGCGCGCATTGCCGGGCCGCGTGCCGCCGACCCAGTTCTGGCTCGTTCGGATCGTGCCAGGCTTCTTGTTGCCGCCGCGACGGGTGCCTGCATCCCGCATGAGGCGCCGGTGTGCCTCGCAAAGCAGGCGAGCGCTCAGCGGCAGGCCCTTGGGCTTCGCCAGCTCGCGGCGCGTGTAGGTCAACGCCTCGACGTAGTTGCAGACTTCCGCCACGTCGGCTTCGCGCGTTGCGTACTCGGTCGCCTCGAACTCCAGTACGTCGCGCAGGGTGGCCTCGGTGCCCTCGATCTGCGAGGTCAGCACCGCCTCCTTCCGGACGAAGCCATACAGGAACCACTCGGTGCTGGGAACGAGGCACGCCGCCACCTCGAGCCGGCCGATGGACGCCATGGCGCGCGCGCATGCGGCTTCGATCGGCCCCTCGACGCGGAGCGCCGGTCCGGCGGGGGGAAGGGCAGACGGCACGAACGCGCGCACGGTCTCGCCGGCGACGGTGGAAGTGCGGTAGTTCCCGGTGGTGCGTGGCATCGGAAGCGTTCCTTTCTCAGGCCGTGATGCCAGGAAACGATCGCTTTCTAGTCAACGGCTGAGGGAAACGATTCATGGCGAGGCGCACTGCCGTGGTGTGGAAATGCGTTCGGCCCGCCAGCGTGGTTCACGCCGATCGCGATCGGTACGCGAGGGCCCTCGCCGCGTCCCCAAGCGCTTCGTGGATCGCAGCGAGCTCTGCGAAGACGTGCGGATCGGGCGCGCCGGCCGCCGCACACTCGGCCTCGAGGGCATTCTGTACCTCAAGCGCGTCCACCAGTCGGCCCATAGATCGCAGCGTCCATCCGATCATCCACCGTGCGATCCGATGCGCGGCAGCATCGCCCTGCGCCGCACGCAGATCGCCGGCGCGGGTGAACTCCGCGAGCGCCTCGTCGAACCGCCCCTCGGCGTGCAACGCGCAGCCGAGGTTGTTGAGAAGCGATGCTTCCCACCGTCTGGCGGCGGGCTGCGACGACGCGACCGCGACCGCGAGCGCCTCCCGGTTCCGTCGCAACTCCGCGGCCGGTTCCGTCTCGGCCAAGGCGAGCATGTGGATGGCATCCACGACCAGTGCATCGAGTCCTGCCGCGCGCGCCTCGGGTTCGCGGAGGTCTCGCTGCCGTTTCGATCGACCCCCTGATCTCGGAAGGCTGGAAACCAGTTCAGAGAGCGCGAGAGATCAAGGCGGGGTTTCGCCCGTTTCGCCGCCGTTCGGATCGGAGCCCGTGGTTCCCAATTGGGCTGTCTCCACAAACGCGAGAGCGCCGAACCCCCGCCACGGCGCGGCAGCAGGGGGTTTCAGCATGGCTTCCAGATGGGTCAGCCTGTAGACAAACCGGTCGACCTCGCGTGAGGCCGACCGGTTGAACTCCCCCAGCGAAACGGATCCAAACGTGAGATGGCGTTCTGAGCGTCCCAGAGGGGGTGAAGGCCGATTCCTTCGCACCAGGAGAGCGGGGTGTCGATCGAAACTGGTGTGAGTCTACGGAACGATCATCGGAATGAAGTCCGCCGGATCCACCTCGCCGACGGGATCGATCAAGATCGCAACCGGTGTCCGCGACCGGAGCGCCGCGATGCTCGAGCGCGCGGGTTCAGTGCCGGCTGCGCGCGAGATCTCGCTTTGAACGCGCTCCTGCAGCGCGCGGTTCGCCCGCTCGAAACCCTCTGGATCCTCGTCTGCCCACGGCCTCTCCGCAGCCTGCTCCTCGAGGCTCGTGAGCGAGAGCATGACGAGCGCACCGGACCGCGCGAGCGCATCGCCCTCGTCGATGAGGAACGCGCCGATGGAGCCCGACTCCGCGCGCACCGTCAGGACGAGTGCCGTCCACTTCGACGGCCCCGCCGCGCACCGGCCGAGTGCGCGCGCCGCCACATCGAGGAACTCGACGAGGCGCGGCATGTCCTCGTCTGAGAGGGCTTCATCGCTGGTCGCGGTGATCTGCACTCGGTTCGTGCGCTCCGCGGCGATGTCGATGCCGTCGAGCGACTCGGCGTCGAGGACGACTCCCGCGAGCGATCGCTCCGGACGGCCCTTCGCGAAGTAGGTGGTCCAGTCCATGCAGGGCATGATAACGGCCGCCGGCCCGCGCTCACCCAAAGCCCTTGCGAAAGACCCGTTCAGGTCCGGTGTCCCTCGCGGAGCACCGGGGTTCCCGGAGGCGCCGCCGCGCCAATCCAACCGCACTTGACATTGTCGCAGAGTATGATACAATAGCCATCATGCTCACGATCTCGCTCGCCAGTCCCGTCCCGATCCACGACCAGCTCGTGGCCGGCCTGCGCGGGCTCATCGCGGCGGGGCAGCTCGCCGAGGGCGATGAACTGCCTCCGGTCCGGCAGCTCGCCGCCGACCTCGGCATCAACCTGAACACCGTCGCCCGCGCCTACCGCGAGCTGACGGACGCCGGGCTGCTCGCCTCCGCGCGCGGGCGCGGCACCATCGTCATCGCCACGGTCGAGCGCGCCTCGGGCCCCAAGGCCGAGGAACGCAAGCGCATCGAGGCAGGCATCGCCGCCGCGCTCGGTGATGCCAAACTCGCGGGACTCACCCGTGAGGCCGCGGAGTCCATGGCGGCACGCCAGATCGAGCGCCTGTGGAAGCACGCCTAGAACCCACGACACGCCGTTTCGAACCCCAGTTCACGGAGACCCATCATGGCGGATCCCATCATCCCGCTCGGCCGCCTGTTCATGCTCACCTTCGTCCCGGTGATGCTGCTCTTCCCGATCGTGTTCGCGGCGCTCGTGCCGAACCGCACAGCCGACGACTCGGCGCGCATCAAGGCGCGCGGGATGATGCTCACCCTCGCGATGAGCACCGTCGCGCTGCTTGCGATCTGGGTCGGGCTGGTCCTGACCGGACTGCGGTTCAACTTCGCGATGGTCATCGCGGGCTTCTGGTGGCCGTGGTTCTTCCCGCTGTGGTTCTTCCTCGCGATGCCCGCGATCGTGGCGAAGAACCCGCACTGGGGATGGACGGTCGGCGGCGGATCCGCTTCGGGCGGCGTGCGCACCGCATCGCTCGTGAACCGTGAACGCGCGAGCCCCGTGACCCGTGCCATGTGGGCGGTCCCGATCACGCTGTTCGTCGTGATCCTGGCGGCCATCGCGGCGCGCGGGCTCCTGCCCTTCGGCGTCGGCCCGTACCCGGGCGACTCGGCGGTCGACCCCGAGGCCGCGCGGGTCGCCTACGCGGAAGCCGAGCGTTCGCGGTGGATGCTCTCGCTCGTCGTCTTTGGGTCGGTGTTTGGGTTCCTGCTCGCCATCCTTCCCCGCAGCCTTCGGCGCACCCTTTCCGAACCCGAGCCGATGGACGCGGCGGGCTCGCCGGAACTGGCTGAGCTGTACGCCGCGCAGCGCCGCAAGCGCGTGCTCGGCCTCTTCTGGGGCAGCGGTGTCGTGCTGCCTCTCTGCATCGGTGTGTTCAGCGTCCTCCAGACGTGGTTCCCGCATGACGGGAGCACATGGGGACTCATCAGCGGCATCGGCGGGTCGATCCTCGGCATCTGCGGCGCGATCTTCGGCACCTGGATGACGGTCGAGCGAGCGAAGATTGCGGAAGTCCGCGCACGGCTCGACGCCTCGGATACATCGGCTGCGGGGTAAGCCGGGTGGGGCGGCCGCGGCTCGACTTCACCGCGCCGATCGCCAACCCAGGCCCGGGACCCATCGTCCAGGTGATTGCCGAACTCCCGCCGCAGCGAAGGTAGCCGGGAACGCCTGCGCGAGGACATCGCCGCCGATCTCAGTCGCATGAAGGACGATGCGGACATCATCGCGATCAGCCGTCGGTTTGTTGACGAGACCGATCTTGCACATCGCCTCGAAAGGATAAAGAAGGATAAGGATCGCCCGGTCAATGGCACCTTCGCACCGGTCTTGCGGCTGATGAGCGACTCGTGAGCCTCGGGAGGAGCGGCCCGGGCGTCCGGAGCGGGTTTCTCGAAACGCCCCGCACCCGCTTCGGTGGCGTTCTTCTGGCGTCTGTGCAGACCGCGTCCCAGTCGGCCGTTCCCGGGGCTTCGACGCCTCGCGTCCGACGCCGGTCAGAGGCTGTGGATGTCGATCACGGGCAGCTCGTCTATCCGTCCCTGAAAGATTGCCCGGTCGTCATGGAACTGCACGAGCTCTCCCTGTCGATCGGCGGGCCACGGGCGGGAGAGACGGGAGGCGGCTCGAGTGGCTCGCCGAGGTGTGCGAGAGGCTGACTTCAAGCGGGCGAAGCCATCCTGGCCTTCGCCCGCTTGCGAACCTCCGGTTCGAAGTGAGCCGGCTCCTGCCGGCCGTCTTCTCTGAGCCGGATGTCGCCGCCGCAGGTGGGGCACGCAAGTGGAAACTCCTCCCCCACCCGGGCCATCAGCTTGGCCCAGGCAATCCGAGACGTGTCGTGCGAGCGGGGCTTGTGATTCGGATTTGCGTCGCAGCAGCCTTCCGTGGCATGACCGTCGCCCCCATGCCCGCCGGTCACCGCCTCTTGGCGGTTTCCGACGTTTCCGATCGCCAGCGCCGTCACGGCCCGCCTGAGCTTGTGGTTGGGTGCAAACACCCCTGGCTTGTTTCACGGCAGCAGGGCCATCCATGGCCCCTGCCGCCTCGGGCGGTCGGAGCCAAAGCCGAGGTTTGGCTCGACCGCCAACGCCAGCCTCCGGCTGGCCTGTGCCGGTGCTTGCGCGGCGGCGGCACGAGATCGGCGAGCCGGTCGAGAAACTCAAACGGCGAGAGGTCGACGACGCCATTGGCCCCCGGCCGCGTGGACTTGCGCGAGCGGCCCGGCCCGACCCAGTTGGCGGCCCAAATGGTGACCCAGTGTCTGGGCAGCACGTAGCGGATGCGGGCGATCTGGCCGTCTGCACCGCGGCTCACGGAGAGTCGCTCCAGCGCGAAGGGTGGCCGGGCGCAAGAGCGCAGCAGGTGCTCCAAGCTCCGAAAATAGCTCGGCACGTCGCGGTCTATTGAGCGTGATCCGAACACCGGCATCGACTGAAAAACCGCTGTTCTCCCAGGCGAGCATGTCGGCGGCGGCAGCGGTGCCGAGCAGGCGAGTGAGCCTGAAGAAAGCGGATCACGCGGCGGCGGACCCGCTCGGTGAGCGCGGCCAGATCGGCCTGGTTGATCGGGTGGGCGGGCAGGAACGCCGGGGAGGCGCAGCAGCCTGAGGCCGTGATCAGAGTCCGCACGATCTCGTCAAGAAAGATCTTCGTGACGGCGGCGACGGCTCGGTGCCGGTCGGCGAGAAAGCCCCGCAATCGCTTCGGCACGGAGATCACCCACTGTCGCACGGGCACCGGCGGAACTAGCCACAGGCAGGGCGGGCCATCCATGGCCCCGTCCTGCCTGGCAGCCGATGGGAACGCCAAGGGTTCCCATGGCTACCGAGCCCGGCTCAGCCGGGCCGAACAAACCCCGCGCCCCTTGCACGGGAACGCGATCACAAACCCCTGGCCGCAGCCCGTGCAGGGGGCACGGCCGAACCCAAAGCAGAGGATGCCGCACTCGAGATACCCGCGGAGTTCCTCCTCGACGTAGCCCGGCACGGGACGCTCCGCCACGTCACGCCACCCGAGCCAGCTCGCGAGGTTCTCGGAGATGATCTTGTGGAGGGGAGTCTTCTCGGGGCGGCGACGCTCGTAGCGGCGGCGTGGTGCCGGGCCGGCATGCGGCCGGAGGCTGGGCCGCGCGGAAAATCCGCAGAATGCAGCGACCATGGGCAGAGCGGCGAGTGGACGGGGAGAGTGATCGCCCGTACACTACTTGCGGGATGCCGCCCCCCGCCAGCAGTCCCCCCGGATCGAACGTGATCGACGCGGCAACCGGGTCCTGGACATCAATCCGACACCGGCGATCGACCGCGCGCGACAGCCCAAGACGCCAGTGAGCGAGGATTCTCGCCTGCTCGACGATCCGGCTGCGGCGATCGACGACGCGGTCCGGCATGCCGCCAGATTTGGCCTCGAAACCAAGGACTCTCGCCGCATCTGCGACGAAGTCCGCCAGGCGGTCTCCCGATGGCGGTCGATCGGCAAACGGCTCGGAATACCCGCGTCGACGTTGTCCGCCTACGCCGATGCGTTCCACGTCGTTTGAGCAGCGTCAGAGGCTGTGGATGTCGATCAGTCCTGACTGGTATTGAAGGTCAGTCATTCCCACGACAGCCGCCAGCCGGCTGGGGATGTCCATGCCGGCGGCTCGGCCGGTCCACCCCTTCCGAACAGCCCTCGTTTGGGCTTCGGCACCGCAGCAATGAATGCGGGCACGTCCCGAAGGCAGCCGGTGAGCAGTTCAAGCTCCCACGCCAACGGCGGCCGCAGATTCATCCCGGGATTGAGCCGCACCGGCATTGGCCAGGCCTCGGGCCCGGCCACCTCGAATCCGCTGCGTTCGATCCAGTCGTAATCGACCGCGGGGATCTCGAAGGCCTCGCCGAACATCACCGAAAGCCCCGTGCTGCGGGCAGCCTGATCGTGGTCGCCCGAGCGTGCCACCTCGAGGGCCACGTCATCCTCGTAGAGGGCAAGCCCCTGCACCATGCCCACATGCCCCATGACCACCGCATGCACGAGCCGGCCCTCGCCACCGTCCGCAGCCGGCACGTGCACGTTGATCGCCGCGTCGCTCGGCAGCCGCCGCCAGGGCCGGTCGCGGTGGAAGGCGGCCGCCGCGGCATAGAAGGCCCGCCCGATGGAGGTGGTGATTCCCGGAACCGCGGAGAGCGGGGCGACGGCCTCCGGCGGCGTCATCGATTCGGCAAGCGAACCGACCACACGGTCGATCGCCGGGAACGACTCCTCCGTCGTGTTGATCGTGACATCGAGGCCTGCGAATGCCGCTGAGAGCGTGGCGCCGAGCGCCGGATCCACGACATTCAATTGTTCGGGCCGCACGCCCGTCGCGAGCATCGCCCGGCCAGCGAGTCGCACGAATGCGGCGGAATCGGTTCGCTCGCGGGTCATGTCAAACTTGAGCAGCGCGCCCGTGGTCTGACTGGCCACGATCGCCAGCCAGGGCAGATAGGGCTGCCCCTCGCCGGTCACCCACGCAGGCGCCCGGCGCACGAGTGCCTCCCAGATGTCGCCGGCTTCCCGGGGCAGACGAGCGCAGTCGGCGAGAATCGTCGCGGTGGTGGCGGCGGCTGGTTCGGTCTCGTCCGCATCGCGATCAGCCGCGGCGGCGGCGATCCGTGCCGCCACGTCGCTCGAGATCCGGGCGATCGTGTCGAGTTCCTCGCGCAGGATCTGGCGGACACCGATCTGCTCGAGCTTCCTGCGCCACGTCTTGGGCAACACCCCCGGCCGCATCGCTACCGTGGCGGGCCGCCTCGGCTCGCCGTGCCTCGGCCGCCGCATCGCGTCGGCCAGCATCCCCCAGAGGTCGTCGGGCAACGGCCGGTCCTCCAGCACGTCGAGGGCCAACTGCCTGTCGTCGCGGGTGGATGCCACCATGAACGACCAGATGCCCTCACGCTCCTCCGACAGGTCCACTTCCCACGCGTCGGTCGCGTCGAGCGGGAGCTGGGCAAGCAGCCGTTTTTCCTGAGCCCAGCCCGGCCGCCGCTCAGCGCGTGGACCGGCCGACGTCCGCCAGCCGCTGCGGTCGCGCCCGGCATCGTCGAGCGGCACGTTGCCGCAGGCCCGCAGCCAGGCCAGCGCCCCGGGCACGTCCATCCAGCAACTCCGAAAGTCGCGGACATACGCCGCCGCCTCGTCCTCGGCACCGACGGTGAGCATCCCGCCCGGGTCGAACTCGCGGCCCGAGAGCAACAGCCGCGGCACGTGGGGATTGACCACGCCGGCCTCGGCAAGCAGCTCCCGGGCGGCGGGCGTGTCGCCCTGTTCCCCAAACGCGATCAGCGCCCGCCCATACGGCCACACGCAAAACACTTCCTCGCGGCACTCGTAGCAGAGCTGCTTGGCCGCCGCGAAACGGCCGTGGCTGATCAGGAGGTCGAGGTGCATGAACCGGGCCACGATGTGGTCTTCGGCGTCAAGACTCGCAAGCGCCTCGCACTCGGCGATCGCCTCCTCGGGCCGCCCCAGGATCGTGAGGCACTCGGCGAGCCCCCGGCGGGCGCGGAGATATCCCGTGGCCTC